>CAJOPI010000364.1 GCA_905236275.1 uncultured Lachnospiraceae bacterium
TAGCGGGCTACGCTGACTGACGACAACGAAGCGATGGCGGAAAAGGCGGGTGCAGGACCTACACGAATTTACGAAAGGCAGTACTAGGTACCATTTCAAAAAAAGAGGAGAAAAAATTATGGAAGGACAGGCATTAGCGGAAGACAAGATGAAGGAAGTGCAGGAAAAAGCAAGCGTACTTATAGAGGCACTCCCCTATATACAAAAATTCAACAGAAAAATAATCGTCGTAAAATACGGCGGTTCAGCCATGACCTCGGAAAACCTAAGAGAAAACGTCATAAAAGACGTGACACTCTTAAAGCTGGTCGGTTTCAAGCCCGTAATCGTTCATGGCGGCGGAAAAGAAATAAGCCGCTGGGTAGGAAAAGTCGGTATGGAGCCGAATTTCGTAAATGGTCTCAGGGTGACGGACGAAGAAACCATGGAAGTTGCGGAAATGGTGCTGAATAAGGTAAATAAAGGACTTGTGCAGCTGGTACAGAGCCTCGGGGTAAATGCGGTGGGAGTGTCCGGAAAAGACGGAGGACTCCTGAAGGTTAAGAAAAAATATTCCGACGGGAAAGATATCGGCTACGTCGGTGAAGTAGTGAGCGTGGACCCGACACTTATAGAGGACCTGCTCGAAAAAGATTTCCTGCCGGTGGTCTGCCCTGTGGGAATGGATGACAATTTTGATACCTATAATGTAAATGCCGATGATGCTGCCTGCGCGGTGGCAAAGGCATTAAAGGCGGAAAAACTTGCATTCCTTACGGATATAAAAGGAATCTATAAAGACATAAACGACGAAAACAGCTTCATATCAAGGCTCAGCGGAAAAGAGGCTGAAGAGCTTTTAAACAGCGGCTTCATCGGCGGAGGAATGATACCGAAGCTTGGCAACTGTATAGATGCCGTAAATGGCGGAGTAAACAGTGTTATCATACTCGATGGAAGAATCCTCCACTGTCTCCTCTTGGAAATTTTTACTGAAAAAGGTATCGGAACGGCAATAGTGAAAGAGGAGGCATAAAAGGATGACTAAGACGGCGGAATACATTAAGACGGCAGATGCAAATCTGCTGCATACCTACAACCGTTATCCCATCGTATTGGAAAAAGGAGACGGGGTATATCTCTATGACAGCGATGGAAGGAAATACCTTGATGCTGCGGCAGGAATTGCGGTTTTTGCATTGGGCTATAACAATAAAGAATATAATGAGGCTCTGAAAAGGCAGATAGACAGTCTTATCCATACCTCAAACCTCTATTACAATATTCCCGTTGCCGAGGCTTCCGAAAAACTCAATAAAATAAGCGGGATGGACAGGGTATTCTTCACAAACAGCGGAACAGAGGCGATAGAGGGCGCGATAAAGTCCGCACTTAAATATGCCTATACAAAGGAAGCGGCAGATGACTATGAGATAATCGCGATGGAGCATTCCTTTCATGGACGCTCGATGGGAGCACTCTCCGTTACCGGAAATGCTCATTACCGCGAGGCCTTCGGCAGTGGTATCGGCCATATAAAATTCGCCCGGTTTAATGACTTAGAAAGCGTTAAAAAACTTGTAAATAAAAAGACCTGTGCCATAATCTTCGAAACGATACAGGGTGAGGGCGGCATCTATCCGGCTACGGAAGAATTTGTAAAGGGCGTGCGGGCTCTCTGTGATGAAAACGATATCCTTATGATAATCGATGAAATCCAATGCGGACTTGGCAGAAGCGGAGCCATGTTTGCCTTTGAAAAATACGGCGTGAAGCCCGATATACTCACTCTTGCCAAGGCTCTCGGCTGCGGTGTTCCCGTAGGGGCTTTTCTCATGACGGAAAGGGTTGCCGAAAAATCCCTCGTACCCGGAGACCATGGTTCAACCTACGGCGGAAATCCCCTGTCTTGTGCGGCAGTCGTCGAGGTACTGAGACAGTTTGAGGAAAAAGATATAGCAGGGCATGTAAAAGAGCTTTCGCCTTATCTGACTGAAAAGCTTGAAGAGCTCAAGGCTCGGAAGAACCATGTGAAGAGCATTCGCGGTGAAGGCTTTATGCGTGGAATCGAGCTCGATATTCCGGCAAACGATATCGTAAAGGCAGCACAGAAAGAGGGACTTCTGCTGATTACAGCCGGGACAAATATCCTGAGGCTCGTACCGCCTCTTATCTTTGAAAAAGAGCATATAGACGAAATGTTCGCAGTTTTAGAAAAAGTATTATAAAAATGTTAAAAAAATATTGCATAATTCAAATACAAAGAGTAGAATGAAAATGCAATTGGGTTTAGATGCGCCTGACAGAGATGTGAGTCAGGAGTGTTGAAATGTTAGGAAAGTCGATAAGGCACCGTAACATCTGTAAAAGAGAACTTGTTGCGGTGCTTTTTGCTTTGTTTTCCAGCCTTTTTCTTGGCGGATGCGGAGCGGTAAATACTGTGGAGGCGGAGCTTTCAAGCCTTGAAAGCTCTGAGACGGCAGAGGAGATGACAGAGCCGTCAGAGGAAAGGGCAGAGACGGAGTTTCCTTCCGAGATATATGTATATGTCTGCGGGGCTGTTGAGAATGCCGGTGTTTATAAGCTTCCTCAGGGGAGCCGCGTTTTTGAGGCAGTGGAAAAGGCCGGAGGACTTGGAAAAGAGGCGGCAGAGGATGCACTGAATCAGGCATCGCTTCTCTCAGACGGTGATGAGATAAGGATACCGACGAAAAAAGAAGCCGAAGAAGCCAAAAAAGTCCTTAATGCCGGGGAAAACGGAGGACAGAGAGCTGCCGGAGGCTTGGCAGAAGCCGAGGATGGAAGGGTAAATATAAATACGGCATCAGCGTCGGAGCTTACGGAAATCAGCGGTATAGGAAAGACAAGGGCTGAGGCGATAGTTTCCTACAGGGAAAGCGAAGGAGCCTTTGCAGCTATAGAGGATATTAAAAAAGTGCCGGGTATCAAGGACGGACTTTTTTCAAAAATAAAAGATAAGATAAGGACGTAGGATTTTAATGAGCAGAAGAATACTCTTGGTTGATGATGAAAAGAATATCGTAAAAGGTCTTGCATTTGCACTGAAGCAGGATGACATGGAAGTGGAGACTGCTTATAACGGTGAGGATGCACTTGAAATGGTGAGAAAGGACAATTATTCACTTGTTTTGCTTGATGTCATGCTGCCCAAGCTCAGCGGCTTCGAGGTCTGCCAGCAGATAAGAGAATTTTCGGATGTCCCGATAATCATGCTGACTGCCAAGGGTGATGACATGGACAAGATACTTGGTCTCGAATACGGTGCAGATGACTATATCACAAAGCCCTTTAATATTCTTGAGGTCAAGGCAAGGATCAAGGCACTTATCAGACGCTCGGAAAAATCAACACAGAAGGAAGAAGCTGTTACCATTATAGAAAAGGGCAGCCTGAAGCTTGACCTTGACGGAAGACGCACCTTCGTAAAGGATAAAGAGGTCAACCTTACCGCAAAGGAGTTCGACCTGCTGGAATTTCTGGCTAAAAATCCCAACAAGGTCTATTCAAGGGTAGCACTGCTGAATACGATCTGGGGAAAGGATTATCCCGGAGACGAGCGTACCGTTGATGTACATGTAAGGCGGCTTCGCGAAAAAATAGAAGAGTCTCCGAGCAACCCACGTTACGTTCATACAAAATGGGGCGTTGGATATTATTTTCAGTCGTGAGTGATATATGTTAAAGACCATCATTTCTTTTATCATTCAGAAATCAAAGCTCTTAAAAAGCTTAAAATTCAGAATACTTGTGATCGTACTGCTCGTCGGGGCAGTGTCGATCGCAGTCATGAGGGCAGGCATCTTAAATGACTATCTGAGCCGCGCCGTCTCTAACCAGACAAATACTGCGGTAACGCAGTTCAGGATACTGTCAAATCACCTGTCTAAGGTTAAATTCCTGGAAAATAAAGAGGATTATGATACAGATGAGGAATTAAGCCTTTTTTCAAGCTTCTTCAACGGGCGTATTCTCATTATAGACAGCAATTTCAGGGTTGTTGCCGACAGCTATGATATGTCGGTGGGAAAGACCATGGTTGCGAAAGAGATAATAAACTGCGCGGGGACGGGAAGCGTCATTCAGAATTATGATGACGTGAACGCCTATATAGAGCTTGCAGTCCCTATATTTGCCCCCGATAATAAGAGCGTTCAGGGCGTTATATTCGCCAGCTCGTCAACGAGCACGATAGCTGACAATCTCGATGTTCTCAGTCGGAAAAATGACATTCTCGTGGTAACGCTTATTTCGCTAATATTCGTTTTTGCGCTTATAGCGTCGTCTATACTTGTAAATCCTTTTAATAAGATCACGAAGGTTATTGATTCCGTTGACGAGGGCTTCGGGGTAACGGGTGTGAAAATCCCCGACTATACCGAGACTGAGGCAATAATGGAGGCTTTTGACAAGCTGCTGAGCCGTATGAAGATACTCGATGATTCCAGACAGGAATTCGTGTCGAATGTCTCCCATGAACTGAAAACGCCGCTGGCATCAATGAAGGTGCTCGCAGACTCCATCAGAATGGGGGATGACGTACCGGTTGAGACCTATAAGGAATTCATGGATGATATTGCTGACGAGGTAGACAGGGAGAATAAGATAATCAATGACTTGTTGTCGTTGGTAAAGATGGACAGGAAGGCGGGAAAACCCAATATCAGCATGGTTGATGTGAATCTTATGATCTCACAGATGATGAAGATGCTACTTCCGATAGCGGAAAAAAGCAATATCGAGCTGATTTTTGAGGATAAGGGAAAACAGATAGCGGCAGAGATTGATGAGACGAAGATGACCCTTGCGCTTATGAATCTTGTGGAAAACGCCATCAAGTACAATAAGCCGGGCGGCTGGGTGCGTGTGGATACGGATGCGGATTACCAGTTTTTTACCGTCAAGGTTTCCGACAATGGAATAGGAATCCCCGAAGACTCGATAGAGCATATTTTTGAGAGATTTTACCGGGTGGATAAATCCCATTCGAGGGAAATCGGCGGTACGGGTCTGGGACTTGCGATAACAAGGAATGTAATATTGCTTCACAGAGGTGCCGTCAAGGCGACAAGTGTTGAGGGAGAAGGGACGACCTTTATAGTGAGAATCCCTGTAAAATACGTGGAATGAAGAAATTATTGAAAAAATTAAATTTAATAATCCTGTCGCTGGCTCTTTCGTCAGTCCTCACAGCCTGCGGAAAGGCTGATATCCCACTGACGGCAGACGACGGCTCCTTGAGCGTGTTTTTCGTGAATGAGGATAATGACCGGGTCTTTTCGGAGACGACGGGGATAAAAAAAGAGGAAGCCGACATTGAAAAGCTTTTGTCGAAGTTGGAAGAGGGACCGAAGGATGAGCGGCTTAAGAAAATTTTAAATAAAGAGACCGGTTTGGAGAGCTATTCCGTAGACGGGTCAAATACGATAAATCTGAATTTCGATGAGAATTACAAAAATCTTGGAAAGGCGGAAGAGGTTCTTTTCAGGATGTCACTTGTCAATACCTTTACGCAGCTTGATGACATAAACTATATAAGCATTTCCGTTAATTCACTGCCTCTGACAGTTGATGACGGAAGTGAGGTAGGGCTTATGTCCGAACACTCCTTTATAGAAAATGCGGGTAAGGAGATAAGTGCCTATTCAAAGACGACCCTTCACCTCTATTTTGCGGACAGCAGCGGAAAGAAGCTGATAAGGACTGATAAAACCCTTGTCTATTCGAGCAACATAGCGATGGAGAGGCTTGTGATGGACAATCTTATCGAGGGCCCGGATTCGGGCTCGCTTTTTCCGACTGTATCACCCGATACAAAGGTTAACAGCATTGATATAAGGGACGGCATCTGCTACTGCGACCTTGATTCCGCGATAATAGACCAGGCGAGCAATGTTTCGGAAGAGGTTGTCTTTTATTCGCTTGTAAATTCTCTCTGCGAGGTCAGGGGTGTGAGTAAGGTTCAGATATCCATAGACGGCGAAACGGACAGGGTTTTCAGGGAAAATATAGAGCTTGACAGACCCTATACGCGCTCGCAGGAGCTCGTGGAAGAAAGGAAGTGAAAAAAATCTGAAAAGACCGCTTGCGTGGGCGGGCATCATAGTTTTTGCCCTGCTGCGGCTTTTGTGTCTGCTGCAGCCGGTCAGAATCTATGATGCGCCTGATAAATCCGGACATCCTTATACGATAGAGGGAAGGGTGTCCGACAGATATTGTAAAAACGATAAATACATAATCGAAATCCATAAGGTCCGCATTCTGACAAATCCCGCGGACAAAAACAAATCCCAAATGAAAACTGAATATTTAAGAGGTGCGGTCTGTTATCTGAAAACTGACACTGCCGGTGATTCCCTGCCTTTTATCGGGCAGGCTGTGCGGCTTCGGGGTAAGCTTTATCCCTTTGAGAGAGCGCGGAATCCGGGGCAGTTTGACTTAGCGGAATACAGGGCAGTGCATGGCTTTGACATATCTCTCATGGAGGCGGAAATCATAGACAGGGGCAGAAATTACAATCCCTATGCTGAAATGCTTGAAAGGGTTCAGTGGAAAGCTGCTGAAATATTTAAGGAAAATCTTCCTGAAGAGGACGCGGGGGTAATGACCGCGATGCTTTTGGGAGACAAAAGCTCTCTTGACCCGGACCTTAAGGATTTATATAAAAGAGCAGGCATCGCGCATGTCCTTTCTATATCAGGTCTACACGTGAGCATAGTGGGCCTTGGCCTTTACAGGCTTCTCATTAAGCTGAGGCTTAAAAGGGCTGCCGCATTTGCAGTAAGTCTTGTATTTGTCCTCTCCTACGCTCAGATGACGGGTGGAACGGCTTCGGTCATTCGCTCGTCGATAATGCTGGCAGCCTTTATGACAGCGGAAATCATCGGACGGAGCTATGATATCTTATCAGCCATGTCACTTTCGATGATA
>CAJOPI010000365.1 GCA_905236275.1 uncultured Lachnospiraceae bacterium
AAAGATGGGCTATGGCGAAATTAAGGACTTTTATCCTGAAAGATAAAAATATACGTTTTATAAGAGGAGATGTATTAACAATGTTCCAGTCAAGGACACATAACTGCAATGAGCTGAGACTTTCAGATGCAGGAAAAACAGTAACCATTTGCGGATATTTTGAGAATATCCGTAAGGTAAGTAAAAATCTGGGCTTTTTAGTGCTCAGGGATTTCTATGGAAAAACACAGGTTGTAGTCGAAACAGAGGCTATGATGGAGATGATCGACGGCTTGAACTGTGAATCGACAATTCAGGTAACAGGTGTCGTTCGTGAGCGTTCCTCCAAGAATACGGCTATGGCTACAGGTGAGATTGAGGTTGTACCGAGCGAGATAAAGGTTCTCGGAAAATGCATCTACAATGAGCTTCCCTTCGAAATCAACCGTTCAAAGGAAGCCGATGAGAATGCAAGACTTAAGTATCGTTATCTTGATCTGAGAAATCCTGCGGTGAAGGACAAGATAGTCCTCAGAAGCCGGATAGTTGCTGATTTGCGTGCGTCAATGACAAATGAGGGATTCCTTGAAATTACGACACCTATTCTTACCTGTTCGAGTCCGGAAGGGGCAAGAGACTACCTCGTACCTTCAAGACTTCACGAAGGTAAGTTTTATGCGCTTCCACAGGCACCTCAGCAGTTTAAGCAGATATTGATGGCATCAGGCTTTGACAGATATTTCCAGATAGCACCCTGCTTCAGAGATGAGGATGCGAGAGCTGACAGGTCTCCGGGAGAATTCTACCAGCTTGATATGGAAATGGCTTTTGCAAGCCAGGAAGATGTATTCGAGGTTCTTGAACGTGTTCTTCCACCTGTATTCGCCAAATACGGTGTTTACAAGACTGCATCAGAGGCTCCTTTCAAAAGAATCAAGTATCTCGATGCACTGGAAAAATATGGAACAGATAAGCCTGATCTAAGAATAGACCTTATTGCTGAGGATGTCAGCGCAGAGCTTGCAGGCTGTGGCTTTGAGCCGTTTGCAGAGGGCAATACCATAAAGGCTGTCGTTGTTTCGGGCTTTAACGGATCAAGAAAGGTCATCGACAAAATGATGGCTGATGCAGAAGTTATCTCCGGTGGCAAGGGCTACTGGTTCAAGGTTAACGAGGACGGAAGCTTTGCGGGCGGTATCTCGAAATTCCTTGGGGATGCGCATGACGCTCTTGTTTCAAAGCTTGGACTGAAAGCGGGTGATTTCATAGCCCTTTCGGCAGGAAAGAAATCAGCTGCACAGAAGACCGCAGGAACTCTTATAAAGATAATCGGTCCCAATGCAGAAGGTCACATGAAAAAGGACTGCTACGAGTTCTGCTGGATAGTTGACTTCCCTATGTACGAAATCGGAGAGGAGTCGGGCGAGCTTGAATTCTGTCATAATCCTTTCTCAATGCCGCAGGGCGGTATGGACGCGCTTAAAAATCAGGAGCCTCTTGAAGTTCTTGCCTATCAGTATGACCTTGTCTGCAATGGTGTCGAGCTTTCAAGCGGAGCTGTAAGAAACCACGACCCTGAGATCATGGTCGAGGCATTTAAGCTGGTAGGTCTCGGTGAAGAGGATGTAAAGAAGAAATTCCCTGCAATGTACAATGCGTTCTGCTACGGGGCACCTCCGCATGCCGGTATTGCACCGGGAGTTGACCGTATGGTCATGCTGATCGCAGGTGAGGAGTCCATCAGGGAGATAATTCCTTTCCCTATGAACAAGAATGCACAGGACCTTATGATGGGGTCACCTTCAGAGGTAGAAGAGAAGCAGCTTGAGGATGTTCATATTGCAATCGTGAGAACTGAGAATGAATAAAGGAGAGGAAGGCGAAAACCTCATAACGGCGCAGGCGATGTATGGTTATACGCATTATATTTACGGTGAGGCGTATTACGGTTCATTTGGAGGAATGCGTTACCGGATGGCCAGAGAGCCGCTTGAAGATGTCAGATTTGCGCCTGCGGAGAAACAGCAGGAGGGTCAGTTCATGGTAACGGTATGGCCTGAACCGCTTTCTTACGAAAAGACGCCTGAAGATAAAAAGAAGAATTTCTATTTTCCTTTTACGGAACAGGGCAGACTTGATGCGATAGCCTGTCTCAACGAACAATACCGGTCAGGAAAAGAGGACTGGGATAAGATTAGGAGTGTTTGATATTTATGAAAACAAGAATTACGGAAATCTTAGGAACTGAAGCCCCCATTATTCAGGGTGGTATGGCATGGGTAGCTGAGTGGAATCTTGCAGCGGCAGTATCTGAGGCAGGCGGACTCGGCATCATCGGAGCAGCAAGCGCACCGCCGGAAATCGTAAGGGAACAGATCAGAAAGGTAAAAGAGCTTACAGATAAACCTTTCGGTGTAAATATTATGATGCTTAACCCCAACGCACCCGAGGTTGCACAGATAGTGATCGAGGAAAAGGTACCGGTAGTTACAACAGGTGCAGGCAGCCCTGCTAAGTTTATGGCTGACTGGAAGGCAGCAGGCGTAAAGGTCATCCCCGTTGTTGCTTCCGTTGCAATGGCTGTAATGATGGAGAGAGGCGGAGCTGATGCTATCGTTGCCGAGGGTTGTGAAGCAGGCGGACATATCGGTTCTACAACAACCATGTCACTTGTACCTCAGGTAGTTGACGCCGTTAAAATCCCTGTTATCGCAGCAGGCGGTATCGCAGACGGAAGAGGAATGGCTGCTGCATTTATGCTCGGTGCTGAAGGTATCCAGATGGGAACACGCTTTGTAGCAGCAGAGGAGTCAATTGTTCATGAAAACTTCAAGAAGAAGCTTTGCAAGGCAAGCGACATTGACTCCGTTGTAACAGGCGCAACGACAGGACATCCTATCAGGGTTCTCAGAAACAAGATGACAAAGGAATACTTAAAGCTTGAGCAGGAAGGAGCACCTTTCGAAGAGCTTGAAAAGCTTACTCTTGGTTCACTCAGGAAGGCTGTAATGGAGGGTGATATAGAGAACGGTTCCCTTATGTCAGGTCAGATCGCAGGAATGATAAAAGAGGTCAAGACCTGTAAGGAAATCATAACATCGATCGTTGCAGATGCTGAAAAGCTTATGAAGATTTGATAATTAAAGAGGAGAGTTATGGGAAAAATCGCATTTATATTCCCCGGTCAGGGTGCCCAGTATGTTGGCATGGGCAAGGGCTTTTATGATAATGAAGCAGAGGCAAAGGAAGTTTACGAAACAGCTTCAAAGGCTTCGGGAGTGGATGTAGAGAAAATCTGCTTTGAGGAAAACACTGATATCAACGAAACTCAGTATACACAGATTGCGATGGTTGCAACCGAGCTTGCAATTTTCAAGTGTCTTGAAAAGAACGGAATTAAAGCAGATTATACAGCAGGTCATTCACTTGGAGAATATGCCGCAATCGCTGCAGCAGGTGCAATGAGCGTGGAGGATGCCTGCAGACTCGTTCGCAAGAGAGGCGTATTCATGCAGGAGGCAGTTCCGACAGGCGGTGCGATGAGCGCAGTCTTGGGTCTTGATGAAGAAAAGATTGCTGCCGTATGTGATGAGACTGAGGGTATCGTTTCCGTTGCAAATTATAACTGTCCGGGACAGATTGTCATCACCGGTGAGGAGGCTGCAGTTAAAGCAGCCGGAGAGGCACTTACAGCTGCCGGTGCAAAGAGGGTTGTTGCCCTGAATGTCAGCGGACCATTCCATTCAGCAATGATGGTTCCTGCCGGAGAGAAGCTTGCAGCAGAGCTGGAAAAAGCAGATTTTTCAGACCCTGAAATACCTTATGTTGCAAACTATACTGCAGAATATGTAACAAAGGGCTCTGATATAGCAGGACTTCTTGAAAAGCAGATTTCGGGCTCCGTACAGTGGATAAAGACTATTGAAAAGCTTATCGCAGATGGCGTGGATACGTTTGTGGAGATAGGACCGGGACGTACACTTGCCGGATTCAATAAGAGGATCAGCAGAGAAGTCAGGACAATAAATATTGATAAATACGAGGATTTCGCAGCAGCCGTTGAGGCGCTTAAATGAGGAGGCTTTGATGACAGATAAGAAACTTGCTATAGTTACCGGAGCGGGAAGAGGAATAGGAAGAGAGATAGCCAGAACACTTGCGCGTGACGGATTTTTTGTAATCGTAAACTATGCCCATTCTTCCTCGGCAGCTGATGAGGCGGTTGAGGAGATAAAGGCGGAAGGCGGCGAGGCAGCAGCGGTTCAGTGTGATGTATCTGATTTCAAGGCTGTTGAAGAGTTTGCTTCGGCAATGATCAAGGAATACGGTAATGTAGATGTACTTGTTAATAATGCAGGTGTTACACGTGATACACTCCTTATGGCAATGAAGGAAGAGGATTTTGATATTGTTATAAATACGAATCTCAAGGGAACCTTCAATACCATGAGACATTTTTCCAGATATATGCTCAAGAATAAGACGGGAGCAAGAATTATAAATATTTCGTCTATTTCAGGAGTTATGGGAAATGCAGGTCAGTCTAACTACAGTGCTTCAAAGGCAGGTGTTATCGGTCTGACAAAAGCCGCAGCGAAGGAACTCGGAGGTAAGAATATTACCGTTAACGCTGTTGCTCCGGGTTATGTGGATACGGAAATGACCCAGGTTCTTTCAGATAAGGTTAAAGAATCAATACTTGCGTCCGTTCCGCTTAAAAGAGGCGGTACTGTTGAGGATATAGCAAATGCGGTTTCTTTCCTCGCATCGGATAAGGCATCATACATTACAGGACAGGTTATTCAGGTTAACGGAGGTATGGGATGAGTTTCAAAGAAGAAAGAAGAGTAGTTATTACAGGTCTGGGAGCTGTTACGCCCGTAGGAAACAATGTTGCTGATTTTTGGAATGCAATAAAAGAAGGCAGGCATGGTTTTGCTGCAATAACAAGATTTGACTCAACAGACTTCAAGTGTCATGTTGCGGCAGAGGTAAAGGATTTTGATCCAAAGCAGTATATCGATCCCAAGCAGGCACGCCGTATGGCTCCTTTTGCACAGCTTGCAATGGCTGCGGCAAAAGAGGCTATAGAGGATTCCGGACTTGATATGGAGAAAGAGGATGCTTACCGCTGCGGAACCTGTGTGGGAAGCGGTATCGGCTCAATGCAGGATCTCGAAAGCGAAGCAGCTCATGTTGCTGCAAAGGGACCTAAATTCGTAAATCCTATCTTCATACCGAAGATGATTTCAAATATGGCATCCGGAAATATCTCGATCCAGTATGGTCTTAAGGGTAAGAGCATCGATATAGTTACAGCCTGTGCAACAGGAACAAACTGTATCGGTGAAGCAATGAGAACCATCCAGTACAATGATGCTGATATAATGGTTGCAGGCGGTTCCGAATCGGCCGTAACCCCTCTTTCTGTTGCAGGCTTCTGCCAGCTTACGGCACTTACTTCATCAGATGACCCGGATAAATGTTCACTTCCGTTTGACAAGAACAGAAGCGGATTCGTCATGGGTGAGGGTGCAGGCGTTGTGGTTCTCGAAGAGCTTGAGCATGCTAAAAAGCGTGGTGCAAAGATTTATGCCGAGCTTGTTGGCTATGGCTGTTCTTCGGATGCTTTCCACATCACACTTCCCGCAGAGGATGGTTCAGGTGCGGCAGCTGCAATGGAAAATGCCATCAATGATGCAGGCATTGCAAAAGAGGACATCGAATACATCAACGCACATGGAACAAGTACCCATGCCAATGACCTTTTTGAGACACGTGCGATCAAGAAGCTTTTTGGTGACCATGCGAAGAATATCAAGATTAATTCAACCAAGTCGATGATAGGTCATCTGCTTGGAGGGGCAGGCGCAGTAGAGTGTATCACCTGCGTAAAGGAGCTTGAAGAGGGCTATATCCACCAGACTCTGGGCTATGAGACTCCTGATGAGGAAATGGATCTTGATTACTGCAAGGACGCATGCAATAAGGATATTAAGTATGCTTTGTCGAATTCCCTCGGATTTGGCGGACATAATGCGACTATTATTCTTAAGAAGTACGAATGATCAGGAGGGGAAATATCTATGTCTATAATGAAAACGAAGGATATAATGAATATTATCCCTCACCGTCAGCCTTTTCTTTTAGTTGACACCATAGAAGAGCTTGAAAGCGGTAAAAGGGCTGTGGGAACAAAGTGTGTAAGCTACAATGAGCCTTTCTTTGCCGGACATTTTCCGGGAGAGCCGGTTATGCCGGGAGTGCTTATTGTTGAGGCACTTGCACAGGTTGGTGCGGTTGCCATATTGTCTGAGCCGGAATTTAAGGGAAAAACGGCTTATTTTGCTGCGCTGAATAAAGTAAGATTTAAGAGAAAGGTTGAACCCGGAGATGTTCTGACTCTTGAAACTGAGATTATTCAGCTTAAGGGACCTATGGGTGTAGGCAAAGCTACAGCTAAAGTTGGTGATGAGATTGCGGTAACAGCAGAACTGACCTTTGCAATCTCAAAGGAGGCTTAAGAAAAACTATGAAATTGCCTAATTTATTCAGAGGAAAAGAGGCACCTGACTATATTGTCTGCCCTGCGTGCGGAAGACGTGCCGAGAAGCAGGATATAGTTATTAACAACTATATCTGTACTTACTGCGGACATTATTACAGAGTCAGGACAAATAACAGGATTAAGATGGTTGTTGACAGGGGTTCTTTCAAGCCATGGTTTAACGACCTTGAAGTTGTGAATCCTCTTGATTTTCCGGGATATGATGATAAGCTTGCCGCAACACGCGAAAAAACCGGACTTGACGAGGGTGTTACCGTAGGCGAATGTACAATAGGCGGCGAAAAGGCTGTTATCGGTATCTGTGATGCAAGATTCCTTATGGGAAGTATGGGTCACGTATATGGTGAGAAGATAACCCGCACGGTTGAAAGAGCCACAGAGGAGAAGCTTCCCGTTATCATGTTTACCTGTTCGGGAGGCGCAAGAATGCAGGAGGGTATCATTTCCCTTATGCAGATGGAAAAGACTTCGGCAGCCTTTAAGCGTCATTCGGATGCAGGTCTTCTCTATATCACAGTGCTTACAGATCCGACAACCGGTGGTGTAACGGCTTCTTTTGCCATGCTCGGTGATATCATCTTAGGTGAGCCACAGGCACTTGTCGGCTTTGCAGGTCCGCGTGTTATCGAGCAGACTATCGGACAGAAGCTTCCTGAGGGATTCCAGAAGACGGAATTCCTTCTTGAACATGGTTTCTGTGATTCCATTGTTGAAAGACAGGAATTGAAGTCTACTCTTGCACATATACTTAAGTTCAATAACGGAACAATGGTAAATGCCCTGAAGCCTAAGCAGGCTGATAAATCTACCGGCAGGGATGCCGAGGTTCTTACGGCTTGGGAGAAAGTCAAGGCAGTACGCTCGATAAAGAGACCTTCCACACTTGCCTATATTGAGAGAGTATTTGACAGCTTTTACGAACTTCATGGAGACCGTTATTTTGCAGATGACAAGTGTGTTGTCGGCGGTCTTGCCGCACTCGGCGGACAAAGCGTGATGGTAATCGGTGTTGAAAAGGGTCAGGATATGGCTGAATGTAAGCGCCGGAATTTTGGTATGCCTTCACCTGAAGGATACAGAAAAGCCTTAAGGCTCATGAAGCTGGCTGAAAAGATGAATGTTCCGGTCGTTACCTTCGTTAATACACCCGGTGCTTTCCCCGGAATGGAAGCGGAAGAGAACGGACAGGGTGAGGCTATTGCAAGAAATCTCTATGAAATGGCAGCTCTTAAGGTTCCCGTTCTTGCGCTTATGATCGGAGAAGGCGGAAGCGGCGGCGCACTTGGTCTTGCTGTCGGCAACGAAGTCTGGATGATGGAGAATGCTACTTATTCCGTACTTTCTCCCGAAGGCTTTGCTTCTATCCTTTGGAAAGACGGTAAAAGGGCTTCCGAGGCGGCAGGCGTTATGTGTATCACTGCCGATGACCTTAAGCGTCTCGGGGTTATAGAAAAGATAATTCCTGAGTATGGCGTTGCGTCAGAGTCTACCATAGGAGCGATTTCTGATTTCCTTAAAGACAATATAGCCGAATTCATCGTTAAATATTCAAAGATGAGCGGCAGAGAGCTGGCAGACCAGCGTTACGAAAGATTTAGAAAGTTCTGATTGTAAGGGGAATAGTATTGAAAACATCTATTATTGGAGTAGGTTCATCACTTCCGGAAAAGATTGTTACGAATGATGATCTTGCAAAGATCGTGGACACATCGGATGAATGGATAAGACAGAGAACCGGCATTGTTACAAGACATATTGCTACTAAGGAAACGACTTCGTCAATGATCGAAGACGCTGCAAGAAAAGCAATAGCTGATGCCGGTATCAGGGCAGAAGAGCTTGACCTGATAATTGTAGCAACAGTGTCAGGTGATTACCGTTTTCCGAGTGCAGCATGCATTTTGCAGGCTGCATTGGGAAATGACAGGGCAAATACTTTTGACATAGTAGTTGGATGTGCCGGCTGTGTATATGGACTTAATATTGCGGATTCCTTCATAAAAAGCGGTAAGGTCAGATATGCCCTTGTTATCGGGGCTGAGACGATATCAAAGCTTACAGACTGGGAAGACCGTTCTACCTGTGTCCTTTTCGGAGACGGGGCGGCAGGCTTTGTAGTTGCGGCTTCGGAGGATGACAGTGTTGGTATACAGGGTATTCTGGCCCGCGGAAATGGAAGGGACGGAATGAGCCTTACCATGAAGGAACGTGAAAACATGAGTCCCTGGGCTGATGGAGAGAAGGTATGGGATTACCTTCACATGGATGGTCAGGCAGTATTCAAGTTTGCCTGCAGAAAAGTACCTGAGAGCATCAATGAACTGCTTGATTCTCTGGGACTGACAGCTGATGATATAGACAAGTTCTTCCTGCATCAGGCAAATTACAGAATCATTGAAACAGTTGCAAAAATGATGAAGCAACCCCTTGAAAAATTCCCGACAAATATGGACCGCGTAGGAAATATTTCCGCTGCGTCCGTTCCCTGCCTTATGGATGAGTATTATCACAAGGGTCTTCTTAAGAAGGGAGAACGTCACGTACTCTGCGGCTTCGGAGCAGGGCTGACTTATGCCACAGCTGTAGTGGTATGGGATAAATAATATAGCAAACGTCATTGACGTTTGCCCATTGCGCTGGGAACAATCCCTGACATCACTTTTGACCTTAACATCATTATTTATTGCGTTTACTATAACATTTATAAAAATATAGTTTTACAGAGGAGGATATGTTAGTGTCAGATTTGGCTAAACAGATTAATAAAAGACGCACATTTGCGATAATATCACACCCTGATGCGGGTAAGACCACCTTAACGGAGAAATTTCTTCTTTACGGAGGTCAGATAAATCTCGCAGGAAGTGTAAAGGGTAAGGCAACAGCGCGTCATGCCGTTTCTGACTGGATGGATATAGAGAAGGAAAGAGGTATCTCTGTAACTTCCTCTGTAATGCAGTTCGAATACGAGGGCTTCTGTATAAATATCCTTGATACGCCGGGACACCAGGACTTCTCGGAGGATACCTACAGAACTCTTATGGCTGCCGATTCCGCAGTGATGGTAATTGACGGCGCAAAGGGCGTGGAGCCCCAGACAAGAAAACTTTTCAAGGTCTGTGGACGCAGGGGAATCCCTGTATTTACCTTCATCAACAAGATGGACAGGGATGCAAGGGATACCTTTGAGCTTGTGGACGAGATAGAAAAGGAGCTTGGAATAGCAACCTGTCCGATAAACTGGCCTATAGGCTCCGGTAAGGATTTCAAGGGAGTTTATGACAGGACTACGAAGGAAATAGTTGAATTTGCCGATACCTTCAAGGGAACAAAGGAAGGAACCGAAACAAGGATAAAGCTTGAAGATGAGGCGGCATCGACGGAGGCAATCGGTGAAGATGCAAGGGAGCTGCTCTTAAGCGAGATAGAGCTTCTTGATGGTGCATCAGAAGCTTTTGACCAGGAAAAGGTGAATAAGGGAAAGCTTTCTCCTGTATTTTTCGGTTCGGCACTGACTAATTTCGGTGTTGAAATCTTCCTTGACTATTTCCTTAAAATGACAATTCCGCCTCTTGCAAGAGTTTCAAACGAGGGTGTGATTGACCCTATTGACAAGAATTTCTCTGCTTTTGTCTTTAAGATTCAGGCAAATATGAATAAGGCACACAGGGACAGAATAGCCTTCATGAGAATCTGCTCAGGTAAATTCGAGGGGGGAATGGATGTCTATCATGTACAGGGAGCGAAGCAGGTTAGGCTTCTTCAGCCGCAGCAGATGATGGCAGATGACAGACATGTCGTAAAAGAGGCTTATGCCGGGGATATCATAGGTGTATTCGATCCCGGTATTTATTCGATCGGAGACACTATATGTACACCGCCTGATAAATTCAAATATGCCGGAATACCGACCTTTGCACCGGAGCATTTTGCAAGAGTGCGTCAGGTCGATACCATGAAGAGAAAACAGTTCGTGAAAGGTATCGAGCAGATTGCCCAGGAGGGTGCGATACAGATTTTCCAGGAATCAAATTACGGCATGGAGGAAATTATCGTAGGCGTTGTTGGTGTGCTGCAGTTTGAAGTGCTTGAATACAGGCTGAAAGGTGAATATAACGTTGATATAATTTTGGAGAAGCTGCCTTACGAATTTATTCGCTGGATCAAGGATATCAATGCAGACCTTGATGCCATTAACGGAACCTCAGATATGAAGAAGGTCAGAGACCTTAAAGGTCGTCCGCTGCTGCTCTTTGTTAATTCATGGAGTATAGGAATGACTCTTGACCGAAACGAAGGTCTTGAACTGGAAGAGTATTCGGAAAATTGATATGTTTAGTAAAAATAACAGGGAAAAAGGTAAACATAAAAAGGGAAGCAGAAGAAAAGCGGCATTGATAATGTCGCTTTTCATTTTGATGGGGCTTTTGACCGCCTGCAGTGCTGATGAAATTGGAAACCGTATTCAGGATTTTTTTAATGACCTTACGGATTTCTTTACGGGTGAGCTCGTTGAGGAAACAGAGGAGGCAACCGAAAGTACGGGAATTCTTTCGATAGAGGACTGGCTTAAGGAGCATCCTGACAGTACTCCTGAGGATTATGAGAGAATCTACGGAAGCTCAGAGTCAACGGAGGAAGAGAGTACAGAGGCTTCTGAGGCAGGAGAAAAAGACGAATACGGCGGAGAACTGCATTATTGCTATACAACACTGAGCGATGCCGAAAAGAAAGTATATCGTGAAGTATACGACTGTCTGGATACCATGAGTGAGAATGTCAAGCTATCCACTACTGATACGGATGTACTTGACAGATGCTTTAATTACTGCATAATGGACCACCCGGAGCTGTTTTTCACCGACGGCTATAAGGCAACAACGACCTCCATTGCAAATACCACGATAGGACTTGCGGTTAGCGGCAGATATACCATGTCAGCGCAAAAACGGAAGGAATATCAGGAAAGAATAGACAAAGAAGTTGATAAAATCCTTAAAGACGCACCAAAGGATGACAGTGATTATGAGAAGGTAAAGTACTGCTTTGACTATATAGTGTCAAATACCTCTTATAACGTAAATGCTGCCTATAATCAGAATATCATATCAGTTTTTATAAATGGGGAGAGCGTATGTCAGGGCTACACCCTTGCCATGAAATATCTCCTTGACCGGCTGGGAGTGGAGTCGGCTGTGGTATATGGTTCTGCAAATGGCTCAAACCATTCGTGGAATATAGTGAAAATCGACGGAAGCTGGAGCTATGTTGACGTGACATGGGGAGATTCCTCCTACCGGAATTACGTAAATACCGAAACTGTGGATGAAATAAACTACAATTATTTTGGCTGTAATAACGAGATATTGAGGGCAACGCATAAAATAGACAGTCCCCTTTATCTGCCAAACTGTAACTCGCTTGATGCTTACTATTATGTTAAAGAGGGGCTTTATTTCAAATCTGCGGATATTGAAAGATTAAAGGCGGTATTCAAGCTTCAGGCATCAAAGGGCTCTGATTTCTTCATGATAAGATGCTCGGAGGATTCCGTTTACAAAGAATTTACGGAAGAACTTTTTGATAACAGGAAAATCTTCGATGTTTATAAGGGTTCACTCAGGATAACTTATGCGAATGATGATACAGAGAGGACAATATCCTTCTGGCTTAAGTAGGGATAGGATAACTGGATAGGATAAATAAGCGAAAAACAACAAAACTATTGTTCACAAGAGGGACGTTTTTTGCTATAATGACAATAGCTATGTGGCTTGATAAAGGAGGCCGTCGGATATGACAGAAGAAACAAAGTCAAATTCAGTTACATTGGAAAATGATGTGGCGGGAGAGATAAAGATAGCTGATGATGTGGTGGCAGCAATCGCATCACTTGCAGCTCAGGAGGTAGACGGAGTCGGCAAAATGAATTCCGGAATCGGAAAAACGATCATGGGATATGTGGGAATGAAAGCCGCCGACAAGGGCGTCAAAGTTGAAGTCAGTGAGGATATAGTAAAGGCGGAACTTACGATAAATATAAAATACGGACACAGTATACCTGAAGTCAGCAGGAATGTTCAGGCAAAAGTGAAGAGTGCAATAGAGACCATGACGGGACTTGCTGTAGCAGACGTTAATATCAGGGTTTCAGGTGTAGATACAGGAGCAGAATTTGTAAAATGAGCGCAATGATGAAAAGAAGCCTTTTAAGAGAACATGTTTTTATATTACTTTTTATGACGGAATTTAATTCCATCGAGGATATGCCACATCAGATGCGCCTTTATTTCGACCAGCTTGAAGAGCCTGCCGATGATGCTTCGGAAGAGTTTATCGAGCACCGGTTCAAGGCTATTTTAGACATACTGCCGGAGCTTGATGAGATGATAAATTCAAGAATCGAGGGCTGGAGTACCGGTCGTATGGGAAAGGTCGAGCTTGCGCTTGTAAGGCTTGCAACTTACGAGATGCGCTATGATGAGGATGTACCGATTCCGGTGGCTATAAACGAAGCTGTGGAGCTTGCAAAGAAATACGGAATGGATGAGTCTGCATCCTTCGTAAACGGAATATTGGCAAAAATGGTATAAAAGATGGGAAAAGTATTTTCTGTCGCTCAAGTCAATGCTTATGTTCGAGGGCTTTTTGATGACGATCTGATACTCTCGGAAATCAGGATTAAGGGTGAGCTGTCAAATGTTAAATACCATTCTTCAGGACATATCTATTTCACACTGAAAGACAGCAAGGCAGCGATTTCAGGAATGATGTTTGAGCGGGACGCTCTTGCATTGGATTTCACATTAAAAGAGGGGCAGCTCGTTGTAATAACAGGCAGGGTAAGTGTTTACGAACGAGACGGCAGATATCAGATATACGCGCGCCGGATAACACGTGAGGGCGCAGGTCTTCTTTACGAAAAATATGAAAAACTGAAAAAAGAACTGTCGGAAATGGGCATGTTTGATGAAATGTATAAAAAGCCCATTCCGCCCTTTGTTCAGAAGCTTGGGATTGTCACAGCCCCGACCGGGGCGGCTGTAAGGGATATTATAAATATATCGAAAAGGCGCAATCCTTACATAGATATTCTTCTTTATCCCGCAAAGGTACAGGGGGAAGGGGCGGCAGAGTCCATAGTCAGGGGTATAGAAACCCTTGATGAAAGGAATTGTGACGTTATAATAATCGGACGCGGCGGAGGTTCCATAGAAGATCTGTGGGCATTCAACGAAGAGACGGTTGCGAGGGCAGTATTTAACGCGGAAACGCCGATTATTTCGGGAACAGGTCACGAAACCGACACCACGATAGCAGACTGGGTGGCGGATCTGCGGGCACCTACACCCTCGGCGGCAGCAGAGTTAGCGGTATTCGATTACAGGTCCTTCGAGAAGCTCATAAATGATTATGCCGACAATCTGACTGAAAGGCTGGAGCAACGGATTTCAGGCTATAAGTCCTTTTTGAGGGAAATGGAGCAGAGGCTCAACAGGTTTTCTCCCGTTAATGCGATAGGGCTTCAGAAAGAGAGGCTTAAAAACTTTGACAGCCGGCTAAATAACGCAATGACAAGAAAGCTTGAAAACGACCTGCAGAGAATTGCGGATATTGAAGATTTGCTTGGCAGTTCGATAGAACTAAAGCTAAACGGATATAAGCAGAGGCTTGGTAATATTTCCGCACGTCTTGAAGGTGTCTCGCCTGCGAAAACCTTAAGCCGGGGATATTCGTTTGTAGAGAATGCAAAGGGCAGACCGTTAAAGAGTGTCAGCGATGTAAGGAAGGGAAGCCATATTCAGATATATTTAAGGGACGGAAAGGTATATGCCGATGTCAGCAAAACAGAAAAAAGAGATGACAATTGAAGAAGGATTTTCTTTTCTTGAAGAGTCAGCAAAAAAGCTTGGTGAAGATGAGATTTCGCTTGAAGAGTCTTTTGCAGTATATGAAAAGGCCATGCAGGTTTTGAAGGATACTTATAAAAAAATAGAGACTGTTGAAAAGAAAGTGATGGTAATTAACGAAAATGGATCAGAAGAAGAGTTTCAATGAAGCCATAAACCAGCGTGTTGAAAATTTTGAGATCATTCTGAAAAAATACCTTCCTGCGGAAGAGGGTTATGCCTCCAAAATCGCGGAAGCAATGAACTATTCACTTTTGGGTACGGGGAAAAGACTCCGTCCGATATTAATGAACGAAACCTACAGTATGTATGGCGGCAGAAGCACAATTATAGAGCCTTTTATGGCGGCGATGGAAATGATTCATACCTATTCGCTTGTGCATGACGACCTTCCGGCGATGGATAATGATGAATACCGCAGAGGAAAGAAAACGACGCATGCGGTATATGGCGCGGGAATGGCTACACTTGCAGGTGACGGACTCTTAAATCTTGCATTTGAAACAGCACTGACGGCTTTTGATATGAAACCGGATGCTTCGGCAGATATTATAAAGGCATGTAAGATTCTGGCAAAAAAAGCCGGAATAAAGGGAATGGTCGGCGGTCAGGCAGCCGATGTGGATGCGGAAGAGTCGCAGCGCAATATTGACGAATCCGAGCTTATGTTTATTCATGAGAATAAGACTGCGGCACTTCTGGAAAGTTCGCTTATGATAGGAGCCGTACTTGCCGGTGCGCCGGAAAAAGACGTGGAGCTTTTGGAAGAAATCGGCTACTGTGTCGGAGTTGCTTTCCAGATAAGGGATGATATCCTTGATGTGGAAGGAAATGAAAGCGTTCTCGGAAAGCATGTCGGTTCAGACGCAGAAAACGGTAAAACAACATATGTGACGCTCAAAGGTCTCGAACAGGCACATGTTGATGTGGGGGTTATTTCTGAAAAGGCGGTCGCTCTGACGCGAAAGCTGTCTGCAAGAAACGAGTTTTTAGATGAACTTATAGAATATCTTGTAAATCGGGTGAAATGAATTGATTCTTGATAAAATAAAGAAATCAAATGACATAAAGAAAATTAAAGCGGATGATTATGCGCTTTTAGCGCAGGAAATCCGTACATTCCTTATAAAGAAAATTTCGGAAAAGGGCGGTCATTTAGGTTCGAATCTCGGAGCTGTTGAGCTCACAATGGCACTGCATCTTTCCTTGAATCTTCCTGAGGATAAGATAATTTTTGATGTGGGACATCAATCCTATACACATAAAATCCTTACGGGAAGAAAAATGGACTTTGACAGCTTAAGGCAGTATGGCGGTCTTGCGGGATTTCCTAAGCGTGGTGAAAATGATGCCGATGCCTTTGATACCGGACATTCTTCAACTTCAATCTCGGCAGGACTCGGGCTTGTAAAGGCAAGAGATCTGACCGGCGGCAGAAATACGGTTGTGTCCGTAATAGGTGATGGGGCGCTCACAGGCGGAATGGCTTACGAGGCACTGAATAATGCTGCAAAGTTAAATACGAATTTTATAATCATACTTAATGACAACAATCGTTCCATAGCTGAAAATGTCGGTGGAATGTCAAAATATCTTCAGAGCATCAGAACGGCGGAGGGTTATCAGGATTTCAAGGTCAATCTGCAGAATATGCTGCAGAAAACCCGCAGGGGACGGGAGGTTGTAGACAGTCTTAAACGCTACAAGAATTCGGTCAAGCAGCTTTTTGTTCCGGGAATGCTCTTCGAGGATATGGGTCTTACATATTTTGGACCGGTGGATGGTCATGATATTAAGACGATGTGTAAGCTTATAAACGAGGCGAAGAAGATAAATCATTCCGTACTTATACATGTGCGTACCGTCAAGGGCAGAGGCTATGCGCCGGCTGAGTCGCATCCTGCAAGATTTCATGGTACCGAGCCCTTTGACATCGAGACAGGGCTTCCTAAGGCAAACAAAAAGAAAGCCGGCTGGACGGATATTTTTTCGACTGTAATGATAAAGCTTGCATCAAGGAACGAAAAGGTTTGTGCGATAACGGCGGCAATGCCTGACGGAACGGGACTGAACCGCTTTAAGAATCTTTATCCAAACAGGTTTTTTGATGTGGGAATCGCGGAAGAACATGCCGTAACTTTTGCAGCAGGACTTGCAGCAGGCGGGATGGTTCCCGTAGTGGCGGTTTATTCGAGCTTTTTACAGAGGGCTTACGACCAGATACTACATGATGTCTGTATACAGAACCTTCACGTGGTTTTTGCAATCGACAGGGCGGGACTGGTAGGCGCGGATGGAGAGACACATCAGGGAGTTTTCGATCTGTCCTATCTCTCATCTATTCCGAATATGCATATCATGGCACCGAAGAATAAATGGGAATTGTCCGACATGCTTAAGTTTGCCGTAAAATATGATGCGCCTATAGCCATGAGATACGGGAGAGGAACTGCCTGCGATAAAATGCAGGAATTCAGGGCTCCAATAGAAATGGGTAAGTCTGAGATCCTTTATGATGAGGGCGGTATCTGGCTTTTCGCTGTTGGCTCAATGGTCGAGACCGCTCTTGAAGTCAGGGAAAAGCTTAAGGAGAAGGGATATAAGGTATCAATCGTTAATGCACGATTTGTAAAGCCCATTGATGAGGACTGTGTAAAATATGCACTTGAATCAGCAGAGATGATAGTGACGATGGAAGAAAACGTATTGAGCGGAGCTTATGGAGAGAAGGTAAGGGCTTTTGCAGATTCCCTCGATAAGAAAGCACCGCTTATAAACATAGGTATCCCTGATGAGTATGTCGAACATGGAAACGTGAATATACTTAAGTCGATAACCGGTATAGATGCTGATTCGGTGACAGCAAAGGTTTTGGAAAAAATGAATCGGGAACGAAAGGTTTCTGACTGATACAGAGGAGTTTTAATGGCAAAAAAAAGACTCGACCTTATGATGGTTGAGCGTGGTCTTGCTGAATCACGTGAAAAGGCAAAAATATATATTATGTCCGGAGATGTGTTCGTGGATGGACAGAGGGAGGATAAATGCGGTTCGACCTTTGACGAAAAGGCAGAGATTGAATATAAGGGCAAACCGCAGAAATATGTCAGCCGCGGAGGACTGAAGCTCGAAAAGGCAATGGAGGTATTCCCGATAATTCTTGACGGAAAAATCTGCATGGATATAGGGGCTTCAACGGGCGGCTTCACCGACTGTATGCTTCAAAATGGTGCTTCAAAGGTCTATTCCATAGATGTAGGATACGGTCAGCTTGCATGGAAGCTCAGGAGTGACAAGCGTGTCGTCTGTATGGAAAAGACTAATTTCAGATATCTTACAAGCGGTGATATTTCCGACCGACCGGACTTTGCATCAGTAGATGTTTCTTTTATATCTCTCTCAAAAATCCTGCCGGCTGCTTATGAAATTCTTTCGGAGAAGGCGGAAATGGTATGTCTGATAAAACCGCAGTTCGAGGCAGGCAGGGAAAAAGTCGGAAAAAAGGGCGTCGTCCGGGATAAAAAGGTGCATGAAGAGGTTATAGAGAATGTGATTTCGTTCGCGGAAGAGACGGGATTTAAGGTTTCAGGACTTGACTATTCACCGATAAGGGGACCTGAGGGAAATATAGAATATCTTTTGTTTATCAATAAAGCGGACGAAAAAATTCAGGTAGATGTTGAGGAGACGGTGCATAAGGCTCACGATGCGCTGGATAAGTAAGTATGAATCATTTTTTGATCGTTGTAAATGCTGACAGGGATAAGGATTTAGGAACTACGAATCATCTGAAGAAAATTCTGGAAGCTGCAGGCAAAACAACAGAACTTCATGTGTCTAAAGCTGACAGATATGGCAATTATACGCCGATCAAGGATATTTCGGACGGAACGGACTGTGTCATAGTGCTCGGCGGAGACGGAACCTTCATCGCTGCGGCGAGAGATGTATCAAGTCATGGTATACCCATGCTCGGTATCAATTTAGGCAGGCTTGGATTCCTTACGGATGTCGAGGTCAGCCAGATAGAATTTGCAGTTCGAAAGATTGTTGCCGGTGAATATACCATCGAGGAACGCATGATGCTCTGCGGCAAGACCTTCAAGGAAAACGGGGCGATAAAGGGCGAGTCGAGGGCGTTAAATGATATAGTAATTCATAACTCCACCTGTCTTAAGATATCCGAATATCTTCTTGAAGTTGACGGAAAGGAGCTTGGAACTTATCTTGCGGATGGTCTTATCGTCTGCACACCGACAGGTTCCACAGCCTATTCTATGTCGGCCGGAGGTCCCATAATAGAGCCTACCGCGAGAATGGTGGTGGTAACGCCTGTCTGCCCGCATACACTCAACACAAGAAGTATCGTGCTTTCGCCCGACAGTAATATAAAGATAATCGCCAAGTCGGTGGAAAATACCGTCGTCTTTGATGGTCACAATCCTGTAAATGCTGACAGATATGATTATGTAACGGTAAGACCTTCGAGAAAGGTTACAAGAATAGTTCGCATCGGACAAGGCAGCTTTTTATCTGTTTTGTCTAAGAAATTTAATTCGTGAATGTGGTCTAAATTATGAAGAAAAACAGACAACTCAGGATTCTTGAACTGATAAATCTATATGAAATCGAGACGCAGGAGGAGCTTGCGGAAAGGCTGCGTGATGACGGCTTCGACGTTACGCAGGCAACTGTGTCAAGAGATATACGTGATATGCAGCTTACGAAAATCGCGGTATCGAATGGAAGACAGAAGTATATAAGGTCGCTTGGAGGCGGCGGTCAGCTTGAAGAAAAGTATATCCGGGTGCTGAAGGAGGGAATGCTCTCAGCGGAAACCGCCGGTAACCTGATAGTTATCAGGACTGTGACGGGAATGGCAATGGCGGTGGCAACTGCGCTGGATTCGCTTGATTTCAAGGAAATGCTGGGCTGTATCGCAGGTGACGATACTATTTTCTGCGCAATAAAGGATGCGGAGGAGACGGAAGCTGTCAGAAACAGGATTCTGGATATGCTTAAATAAACTTTAAAATAAATGGAGAGTTATAGAGGGAAAAATGTTAGTTAGTCTAAATGTGAAAAACCTTGCTCTGATAGATGAGAGTCAGGTATTTTTGTCAAACGGTCTCAATATTTTCTCGGGTGAGACCGGAGCGGGTAAGTCGCTTGTAATAGGCTCAGTCAATTTAGGACTTGGCGGAAAAGCCGGCAAGGACGTTGAAAGAGATAAATCCAAGCCTGCAGAAATAGAGCTTGTATTTACGGTAGAGTCGGACGAGGAAAAGGAAAAACTAAGGGAACTTGATATTCCGCTAGATGATGACAATATACTTGTGATCAAGAGAAGAATAAAGGATGGACGCGGAATAACGAAGGTTAACGGGGAAACGCTCAATGCTTCCGAGCTTAAAGAACTGTCTGCTCTGTTCATAGATATACATGGCCAGCATGAGCACCAGTCGCTCCTTTACCGGAAGAACCACCTGAAAATCCTTGACAGGTATGCGGGAGACGAATTTGCTAAAGGCTTTGAGGTCTACAGCATTCATTATGAAAATTATAAAAAGCTTAATGAGGAGATAAATTCGGTTAATTCCGACGAAGCTTCGAGGATAAGGGAAGCAGATCTGCTCCGTTACGAAATAGATGAAATTGAAGACGCATCAATTACGGAAGGTGAGGACGAGGAGCTTGAAAAGAAGTTCCGTCTCATGAATAATTCGAAGAAGATTGCCGAAGCTGTCGGCACTGCCTTCGAGCTTTTAGGCGGCGACGAAGCTGCCGGAGAAATGATCGGAAGAGCCACAAGGCTTGTTCAGGAGGTGTCATCCGAGGATGAAAGGGCAGCAAGCCTTTATGAAGAACTGGAGTCTATAGACAGTCTTGTTGCCGACTTCAGGAAGGATGCCGAGAATTATCTGAGGGAAATCGAGTTTTCGGAAGAGGATTTCAGTAATGTCACCTACAGGCTTGATAAGATAAATCAGATAAAATCAAAATACGGGCAGACCTATGAAGCTGTTGGAAAGGCTCTGTCCGAGAGAAAAGAACGTCTTGAGAAAATAGAGAATTTTGACTCTTATATAGAAAATCTCAAATCGAAGATTTCAGAAGAGGAAAAGGCTCTTGATAAGGCGGCTGCGGCTCTTACAAGCTTCAGACAGCACGCGGCGACGGAGCTCGGCTGGAAGCTTCAGAAGGCTTTGGTTGAATTGAATTTCCCGGATATAAAATTTACGATAGACGTGAGGGAAACAGACGTATATACTGTAAGTGGAAGGGATGAAGTCGAATTTATGCTTTCATCAAATCCCGGCGAACCTTTGAGACCGCTTAAAAATATTGCTTCGGGCGGTGAGCTTTCAAGGGTTATGCTTGCACTTAAGACAGTTCTTGCAGATACGGATTCCATAGATACGCTTATATTTGACGAGATTGATACCGGAATAAGCGGAAGGACGGCGCAGAAGGTTTCGGAATGTCTGAGCCGGCTCGCAAAAAGACATCAGGTTATATGTATCACGCATTTGCCGCAGATAGCAGCTATGGCTGATCATCATTTCCTTATACAGAAGAATGTTAAGGATGAACGCACTGTGACTGAAATAAAGGAGCTTGAGGGGGTTGAGATCACAGATGAGCTGTCGAGGATAATCGGCGGCGCAGTAGTTACTGATACCGTCAGACAGAGTGCGGACGAAATGAAGAAACTTGCTGATGATTTTAAGAAACATGACCAATTATAAGGAGCTAATATTATGAAAAACGTTTTGTTTATCGCCTCAGAAGCAGTACCTTTTATCAAAACAGGAGGATTGGCAGACGTAGTAGGTTCATTGCCGGCGTGCTTTGACAAACGCTATTTTGATGTTCGTGTGATGATTCCCAAGTACAACTGTATGTATCAGAAGTATAAGGATATGCTTGAATACATCACGAATTTCTACATGGACTACAACGGCAGAAGTACTTATGTCGGAATTTTCAGATGCCAGTGGAACGGTGTTACCTTCTACTTCATAGACAATGAGTATTATTTCTCGGGTGAGTCAGCTTATACCAGTGATATGAAATGGGATCTGGAGAGATTTATCTTCTTTTCGCGTGCCGCACTTTCGGCTCTGCCGCTGATTGATTTCCATCCCGACATCATTCACTGTCATGACTGGCAGACAGGAATTGTCCCTGTTTATCTGCATGACAGCTTCCATGAGGGTGAATTTTACCGCGATATGAAGTCTGTTATTACGATACACAATCTTAAGTTCCAGGGAACCTGGGACGTGAAGACGGTTCAGAATTATACGGGACTTTCATCCTACTATTTCGCACCGGACAAGCTTGAAGCTTACAAGGATGCAAATATCCTTAAGGGTGGGATCGTCTTTGCT
This sequence comes from uncultured Lachnospiraceae bacterium, assembly GCA_905236275.1. Taxonomy (GTDB): domain Bacteria; phylum Bacillota; class Clostridia; order Lachnospirales; family Lachnospiraceae; genus NK4A144. The sequence goes on from CAJOPI010000365.1 coordinate 21,852, forward strand.
GATGCGATAACTACGGTAAGCCGTACTTATGCAGAGGAAATCAAGACTGAGTTCTACGGCGAAAAGCTTGACGGGCTTTTGAAGGCAAGGGAACACGACCTTCGCGGTATTGTGAACGGAATTGATTATAATGATTATAATCCTGAGACCGACAATTTCCTTGCAAATAAATATTCGAAGAAGACCTTCCGCAAGGAAAAGATCAAGAACAAGAGAGCACTTCAGGATCAGCTCGGACTCGAAAGAAATGATGGTGCCTTCATGATAGGTATCGTTTCCAGACTGACCGGACAGAAGGGAATTGACCTTGTCGCCTATATAATGGATGAGCTTATGCAGGAAGACGTTCAGGTTGTGGTTCTCGGAACCGGTGAGGAGCAGTATGAGAATATGTTCCGTCACTTTGACTGGAAATATAACAACCGCTGCCGCGCGAATATCTACTATTCGGAAGAGCTTTCGCACAAGATTTACGGCTCCTGTGATGCGTTCCTTATGCCGTCACTTTTCGAACCATGCGGACTTTCTCAGTTAATGGCTCTTCGCTATGGTACGGTTCCCATCGTTCGCGAGACCGGCGGACTTAAGGACACCGTAATCCCGTACAACGAGTACGAAGGAACGGGAACAGGCTTTACCTTTACGAACTTTAATGCTCACGAAATGCTGAACGCTATCAGATATGCAAGGGGCGTATTTGTCGCACACAGACGTGAGTGGAACAAGATTATTGACAGAGGAATGGATGCAGACTTCTCCTGGTGGAATTCTGCAAGACAGTATCAGGAGATGTATGACTGGCTGAAGCCTTGAAACTGATTTGTATTAAGATAGGGCGGGGATAAAGAACCCGCCCTTTAGATTTATAAGGATAAAAAGATGGCGTTTGACGAGGCATATGGACATCTGCCCTGCGCCAAAATGTAAAGTTATTTATGAACAGTCTCTTAGAAAAAAGTTTTTCAGCATTTCCTTATTGCAGTATGGAAAGTATACCCTGCTGTGTCTGATTTGCTTGCGCTAACATGGATTGTCCGGCTTGGGCTAAAATATTTGATGTGTTGAAGTTTACCATTTCACTTGCTATATCGGTGTCTCTAATAAGCGACTCAGCTGATTGGGTATTCTCACGAGTATTTGTATTATTATTGTAAGCATGTCTAAGCCGGTTTTCTGTTGCACCAAGATAAGCACGATCTCCCAAAACTTTTTGAAGAGCATTTTTTACTTTATCAATATTCGGACGTATATATTCCATGACTGTTTCTGTCGTAATATCACCCGGACCGGGTATGGGTTCCGGACTTGTTGTAGGGTTTGCCGGCTTGGTTCCGGTATAAGTTGTACCGACTTGTACTATTTCATCCCAAGCATCATAATGAATGGTTCTTGAGCCGTAAACTGCAGGGGATATTTCAGCCCAATATTTTTCACCTACATCATTAAATCTGATTTCTCTTACAGCCCTGCTTATCATATATTCTTCAACTTCATCTGTTGCAGGGTGGGTTATGGTTTGATACACAGGTACTGCTGTTGCATAGTAAGCCTGTAGTGCTGCTTGATATGTTGCATCTGCTGCATCCGCTTCGGCTTTCCATTTATTATACTTTGCAAGATACTCAGGGCTATAAGTTGTCTTTGTTGTCACTTTATAATCAGCAACATTGAAATTATCAAGATCAAGCTCATAAAGACTTAGGTAGGGGAGTGAAAGTGGAACGTGATCTATCAACTCAGAGTTGCCGCTGTTATCCATAAAACCATCAGAACATACTATTTTCAATGGTCCTTCATTGTATCCCCATGTTCCCGGAACAACCGCACTCGATGGAACAGTCATTTTCATGCTTGATGACAATCTTAAAGAAGGCGCACTTGCACCAGGATATTCATTGCTTAATACCGTTTCGTCTCGATAGTCATAAATAACAAATCCCATTCCGTCACTTGACTGTGTCACGCGGCTAAAATGTTGAGTCATTGAATCAGATTTTTGCATGGCAGCAACTGATTGACTACTAAGCGCTTTTGCAATTATGGTGCCGAGACTTGATGCATTTGCATAGGTTGAGGTTGTTCCTGCAACACCCTGCTCGACCGCAGCAAGATTGTTAATTGCTTCAAATACACCTATAGTTGAACCCGTTCCTGTGCCATCGTCAATTTGCATATTGCTTATGTCCAACTTTGCATCAGGTCTTAAAGCACTGTCTGAATAAAATCTTGCTCTTTCTTCAGGCATAGACGCGCTGAATCCTTCAACACTGCCTACGTATGACAAGCCGGCGAATTCTTTAGAACATGTACCACAGGACGAGCCTATTGTAGTTCCCAAAAGTCCAAGCATATCATTAAAGAGAGCACTGGCATCACTGCATGTTGCAAGATTTTCAAATCCTATTTTAACAGCGTAATTGTCAGATATGGTTGAGCTCCAGTTTCCATTATAAGTTGCACCTGAACTCAGTTCAGCCGGTTTAGGGTATTCAGTTCCTCCCCAATATTCATCATCAGTATAACCCGGTGGATCTATAGGATTGTTTGATACAAGCATTCGCTCAGAATTAGAACACTCCTGCGTTTCCGTATAGCTGCTATGAACACTTATCGTATAATTATCAACATCACTGAGATTGCTGACAGAAGTTCCATCAACTGTTAAAAAGCTTGGAGCTGTAACATTCACTGTTTTAGAGAGACCAAATGTAACTGTCTGATCAGCGGTAATTTGCACATAACGCTTTGGGTTTCCTTTAAGAAGTTCCATCTCGTTAAAGGTTGTTTTTTCAGCGATAGAAGCTATTTCTTCTTTGAGTTTTTCAACTTCCATTTGTATGTAACCGCGGTCATCGTCCATGAGTGTATCATTCAGTGCATGAATAGTGGTCTCGTTCAGACGTTGTAGAATGCTAACAACTTCATCTAATGCACCATCTGCAACATGGATAAGACTAATGCCGTCCTGAATGTTATCCTCTCCCTGACGCAATCCCCCTTATGCGCTTTCGCATTTTTTCAGAGATAGCAAGTCCTGCCGCATCATCGCCGGCTCTGTTAATTCTGTAGCCAGATGATAGTTTTTCGGAAGATTTTGAACGCTTGTCAGTTGTGATTCCCAACTGTCGCTGTGAATACATTGCTGCCAGATTGTGTTGAATTGCCATGTTCATATCTTTTGACCTCCGTTGCGTGATACTGTGTAACTCTTCACAATTTAAGATTTACATGAGCAATTTTAAAAGATGATTACGTTTTATTGTATACTATATCGGAATAGTTATAACTAAACTTTAGTGATAAATATATAATTATTTAAATTAGTACAATTTTAAAATTAAAAAGAACCATGTTGTTTTCGGTATGGTTCTTTTCTATAGAGTATATAAACTTTAGGGGATTTTTAGATTATGTCTATTATTTTCAGAATTTTCTTTTTGAAAATATTGTCGCGGTTTTTTAGCTTGTTTAGTATCCGTTTATCAAGAGAACTGTCAATGATAGCGTCATAACTGCTTTTTGGAATCGTGTTTTTCGGGTTATCATCATTAGCCATGGCATCGGTTTTGCTTGCAGAGGAAGAATAGTAATACTCATCATCAAGGAAACAGTCTACGCTGCAATGAAGAATATTTGCAATGTGAACCAACGCAGTAAGTGAGGGGTTGGCACGTCCGCATTCAATATTTGATACGTGGCTGGGATTAACATCAAGCATATTTGCAACATATTCCTGTGTAAGATGTAGTTTCTTACGACGTGAACGAATTTTGTTACCTATTATAATGAAATTTAGTTCCTTCATAATAATTATCAACCTTTATAAGACAAAACATTATTTATTCGTAATCAATATTAGTTGATTATAAATATGAAAATAAGTCGCTAATAAAAATGTTTTGCTATAGCTAATCAAATAGTTGCTGATTTGAATTTTATGATTACAGAAATTAAAGGCTATGATAATGACTGCTTTTTTGTTATAATAATATTGATATGTTTATGAATGGTTTTTAAATATATAGTAAACGACATAAGTATTTTTACTTAAAACTACACAGTGTGCGAAG
>CAJOPI010000366.1 GCA_905236275.1 uncultured Lachnospiraceae bacterium
AATCCCGCCATCCCTCAGTTGCCTTTGACTTCGGCATCGGAGGCATGTTTTCAACAGAAACAAAATTTGCGGGCTCTTCTCCGATCACAGCACATTCTTCTATATATTTATCATAATCATCTTTTATTTCATTTATCTTCTCTTCCGCTTTTCCCCTCAGAACCTGTAGAGTCTTTGCGAAATATTTAGCATATCTCACACAGGCGGAAGCCATTACAGGCGCGATATTCGGATTTCCCTTTACGACCTTGACAAGATCCTTCGCATCCTTGTAATCATACGAATAAACAGTTGACTCCTCCTCAGCCAGATAATCAAAGGCATAGCTTTCAGACGGCAGAAGCGAAATGCCGAAAACAGTTCCGTTTCCTGCCGGTATCTTAAAGCCCGCCTCGCTGACAAGCGAAATCTTCCCTTTCAGGAGGACATCAATGGTGTTGATTCCCTCTGACATCGAATGAAGCTTCTCACCTTTTTGAACAATAATTTTACCCATATCTGCACTTACCCCCATAATAATTCCCTTATATTCTATGATATATTCTTGTCAAGCTTATTACAAGTGCGAAGTTTTATACATATTGAAACCTCCACTTTACCACAGAAAAGTATTGAAGTGGAGTGCATAAAATTGTATAATTGCAGAATACATAGATTTATACGGAGGAAAGGGAAAATGGAAAATTCTATCTTTATAGGAACCTGGTGGGCTCTGCTCCCGCCGGTCATTGCTATTCTGCTCGCATTCCTGACAAAAGAAGTATACAGTTCTCTCTTTGTAGGAATCATTGTCGGCGCACTTCTTTACGGTCAGTTCAACCCATGGCTGAGCTTCGAGGCAATTTTCAACATAATGCAGGAAAACATTGACCTGCAGATTGTCATATTCCTTATAATGCTCGGCATGATCGTCGTACTGATGGAGAAGTCCGGCGGTTCGATAGCTTACGGAAGATGGGCTACAAAAAGGATCAAATCAAAAAAGTCCGCCATGCTTGCAACAACGCTTCTCGGCGTGCTTATTTTCGTTGATGACTACTTCAACTGTCTCACAGTCGGCTCAGTAATGAGACCCGTAACCGACAGATACAAGGTTTCAAGGGCAAAGCTTGCATATATAATTGATGCAACCGCTGCCCCTATCTGCATCATCGCGCCAATTTCCAGCTGGGCTGCGGCAGTAAACTCTTACGTACCGGAGGACGCAGGCATAACGGGATTCCAGCTTTTCATAAGCACTATACCCTTTAACCTTTATGCAATACTTACGCTTTTCATGGTAATTTACCTGAGCATAACAGGCATAGAGTTCGGTCTTATGAAAAAACACGAGGAAAATGCAGAAAAGGGCGACCTCTTTACAGACCACGAGGGCGATTTCGAGCAGGGCGAATCAATCACTATGAACGAGCATGGTCATGTGCTTGACCTCATTGCTCCCACCCTTATGCTTATATTTTCTGCCGTAGGCGCAATGATATATACAGGCTTCTTAAACGGCGGCGTAAATATCCAGGATGCCTTTGCCAACTGCAGTTCTTCCGAAAGCCTTATCTTCTCGACCTTTATGACGCTTATATTCATGTTCATAATTTATGTTCCGAGAAAGGTTGTCAGCTTCAAGGACTATATGGACAGCTTTATAACAGGCTTCAAGCTCATGATACCCGCTATAGCAATCCTTACTTTTGCATGGACTCTTAAGGGCGTTACGCAGGCACTCGGTATCACAGATTTCGTAAGTAACCTTGTAGGAAACGGCTCCTTTATCGCAACCTTTGTCCCTGTGATAATGTTTGCCATAGCAATATTTATATCCTTCTCGACAGGAACCTCATGGGGAACTTTCGCAATACTTGTTCCGATCGTCGTATCAATCTTCTCAGGCAGCGATCTGCAAATGATGATTATATCCGTATCGGCTGTACTCGCAGGCGCAGTCTGCGGCGACCATATTTCACCGATTTCAGATACCACGATAATGTCCTCCGCAGGAGCCCAATGTTACCACATGAACCACGTTTCAACCCAGATGCAGTACGCCATGGTGCCCGTCGTAGCCTGCGTTATCGGCTACATAGTCGCAGGCTTCAGCCGGAACGCCATTGCCTCACTGATCGTCGGATTACTTATCGTAGTAATCGAACTCTTCATTCTTAAGAAAAAAGAGACAGCGTAAAATGCTGTCTCTTTTCTATCACAATCCCTGAATAATTATAACGATCAGCAGAACCGGCAGTAATGTACAAAAATAATACTTTAACCCGCGCGGAACCCTCACACCCTCACCGGTGTTCGCCTCTTCCAGAAAATTATCAAATCCCCATCCCCATTTAGTCACACAGAAAACCAGATAGATCAGCGAACCTATAGGAAGAATAAGACTGCTCACAAGATAATCCTCACTGTCGAGAATATCTCTGCCGTCTATCAGACTTACCCCCTTCCAGAGATTATATCCCAGAGCACAGGGAATGCCGCCAAGAAGCAAAAGGATAAAATTTATGAAGGAGGACTTTTTTCTGTCCCATCCAAAATTATCAATACCTGCCGCTATCAGATTTTCGAAAACGGCTATGACCGTCGACATACTTGCGAAGGTCATAAAAAGGAAAAAGAGGCTACCCCATATCCTTCCGCCCTCCATATGAACAAAAACCTGCGGAAGAGTTATGAAAATCAGCGAAGGACCCGCACCGGTCTCAACATTGTAAGAGAAACAGGCGGGAAAGATAATAAGTCCCGAAACTATGGCAACAAAAGTATCCAGCAGACATATCCTCAGGGCTTCTCCGCCAAGCGAATAGTCCTTAGACATATAGCTTCCGAAAATCGCCATGGAACCCATTCCGACAGATAAAGTGAAGAAGCTCTGGCTCATTGCCGCAGCGATAACCTTTCCTATTCCTATATTCTGCGCTCTTTCAAAGGACGGAAGAAGATAAAACTTTATCCCCTCTGCCGCCCCGCTCATGGTAAAGCTGTGAAAGGCAAGAAGCAGGATAAGAAGCAAAAGCCCCAGCATCATAATCTTTGTAATTTTCTCAATTCCGGCCTGAAGTCCCATGCTGCATACCACGCAGCCTATGACAACGGTTATCGCCATAAAGAAAAGCATCTGTGCAGGTGACGAAAGCATCTCATTAAAAACAGCCTCGACACCGCTGCCATCCACTTTTTCAAAGCTGCCGCCTATGAATTTCACAACATAATTCAGCATCCAGCCGGAAACCGTCGTGTAATACATCATCAGAAGGAAATTTCCCAGAATGCATACCCAGCCATGAATATGCCATTTGCTCCCCTTCTTTTCAAGGGTTTTGTAAGCTTCAACAGCACTCTTTCTGCTTCCCCTGCCTAACGCAAGCTCCATTATAAGTATAGGTGCGCCCATTATCAAAAGAAAGAGCAGGTAGAGTAATACAAAAAGTCCTCCTCCATTCTGACCCGTCACATAAGGAAACTTCCATACATTTCCTATTCCAATGGCACAGCCTGCACTAACCAGTAAAAATCCTATTCTCGAACCAAAACTTTCTCTATTCATAAATATTTATTCTCTTTCTCTTTTTTATTCTTCTCCCTCTGCCTTTTCGACAAAAAAAACTTTTTGGCACGATTAAGCCCAAGTGCCAAAAAGTTTTCAGCAATTCCAATAAGATAGGATTATCTTAACGAGAAAAGTATATCCCCATAAGTAGGATAAGGCAGGTAGCCGTCAGGAATGATTGCCTCGGCTTTATCGACAGCCTTTCTCAGCTCCTCCATGTCCTTAAGTATCGTATCATGGTAGAAGTGCGCTGTCTCCAGCGTATCCGTCATCGCCTCTGCTTTCCTTGTATCAGCCTTCAGTACGTCAAGCTGTGTGCAGATTCTCTCAGAGGTATCATCAAGAGTTGATATGATCCTCTCCTCATAAGTGCACTTCATATTCGGAGAAAATCTCTTCTTATCGAGAGCCTCAACGGTTATATCCTTCATATATTTTACAAGACCCGCCGTAAAGTCCTTCCTTACCATTTCCTGCATGGCAAGCGACTCGATATGTATGGTCTTTACATAATTTTCAAGGAAAATCTCATATCTTGACGAAAGCTCTTCCTTCGTAAATATGCGATGCCTCTCGAAAAGCGAGATATTCTTCTCATCAAGAAGATGAGGCATTGCATCCGGAAGGGAAACAAGATTGTAAAGACCGCGTCTCTCAGCCTCTTCTATCCACTCATCGGTATAGCCGTTTCCGTTAAATATAACCTTTTTATGCTCTTTAAGAAGCTTTTTCAGTAATTTATCAAGCTCCTCCTCAAACTTATCCTCACTGACATTTTCAAGTGCCTCGTATATATTCCTTAAAGCATCTGCAACGGCAGTATTCAGGACAACGTTCGGGTCAGATATCGAAAGCGAGCTTCCGGGCATACGGAACTCGAATTTATTCCCGGTAAAGGCGAAAGGTGAGGTACGGTTACGGTCCGTATTATCCTGAGTAAAATGGGGAAGAACCCTTGCAATGCCCATCTGCTTTTTCTCGGAGGATACGAAATCAGTTCCTTCCTCTAACGATTTAAGCTGGGCTGCAAGCTCATCTCCTACAAATATCGAAATAACAGCCGGAGGAGCCTCGTTCGCACCAAGTCTGTGGTCATTTCCCGCAGTGGCAACGGATATCCTCATGAGGTCTGCATAATCATCAACCGCGGAAATAACAGCAAGGAGAAATACCATGAATATCCTGTTTTCCTCAGGAGTCTTTCCGGGCTTCAAAAGGTTCTCTCCGGTATCGGTAACGATTGACCAGTTATCATGCTTACCGCTTCCGTTAACACCCTCAAAAGGCTTTTCATGAAGGAGACATGCAAAATTGTGCTTATCAGCAATCTTCTTCATTATCTCCATTGTAAGCTGGTTGTGGTCAACTGCTACATTTGCCGTCTCGAATACGGGAGCCAGCTCATGCTGTGCCGGAGCAACCTCGTTGTGCTTTGTTTTTGCAGGAACCCCGAGCTTCCAGAGTTCTTCATCAAGGTCATGCATAAAGCTTGCAACCTTCGGCTTTAATACTCCGAAATAATGATCCTCCATCTCCTGTCCTTTAGGTGCAGCAGCCCCGATAAGGGTGCGTCCCGTCAGAAGAAGGTCTTTTCTTTTCTTATATAAATCCTTATCGATAAGGAAATATTCCTGTTCCGCTCCAACAGTAATGTCGATCCTGTTAACCTCTGTCTTGCCCAGAAGATGCAGAACCTTCACCGCCTCACGATTTATGGTTTCCATCGAACGCAGAAGCGGAGTCTTCTTATCAAGAGCCTGTCCGCCATAAGAGCAGAAAGCCGTAGGAATATAAAGCGAACCGTCCTTGATAAATGCCGGTGAGCTCGGATCCCATGCCGTATAGCCTCTTGCTTCAAAGGTTGCCCTCAACCCCCCTGAAGGAAAGCTCGACGCATCAGGTTCTCCCTTTACAAGTTCCTTGCCGGAAAACTCCATTATCACTCCGCCTGTAGGTTCAGGTGAGATGAAGCTGTCATGTTTTTCAGCTGTAAGACCCGTCATCGGCTGAAACCAATGTGTAAAATGCGTGGCACCATGCTCTATGGCCCAATTCTTCATAATAGCCGCAACGCTGTTTGCAACTTCAAGTTCAAGATGGCTTCCGCGCTGGATAGTCTTTCTGACTGCCCTGTAGATATCCTTGGGCAGACGCTCTCTCATAACCGAATCATTAAATACAAGACAGCCAAACATCTCCGGTACTGATTTTGTCTCTTCCGACATTATTCCCTCCTAATTACAAAAACAAAACATGTTTTTCCAATCACTGAATACACTATTGTTTAGATTAGCTTGAAAGATAAGCCTTGTCAAGCATTTCTTTCCTGCTTTAAACCGTCAGAAAATCGCAGATTGTATTTTTGTAAATACTTACAATAAATTATTATTTTTTCAAAACCTTTTGTTAAAATTTGATAAATTAATCATAAAGTGTTATACTGTAGTCAATAAATTATCTATAAATTTATCAATGGATGCACTGTCTGACTGACAGG
>CAJOPI010000367.1 GCA_905236275.1 uncultured Lachnospiraceae bacterium
AACACTCTTGCTTCGAACTATTCGATAAAGAAGGTTTACGGTAAGCTTACTGTTACAAAGAAGGATTCGTCTGACAGTGATTCAAGCAGCAGTTCATCAGGAACAAGCTCATCTTCAACGACTACGGCTGCCAAGACTACAGCAGCAGTTCTTGGAGATAAGGAAAGTCCTGAAACCGGTTCAAAAGATGAATCGGGAGTACTTGGAGACAGAGATACACCGAATACAGGCGATAGCGCGAATATTGCGGTATGGGTTTCAATCCTTTTGGCTTCGGGTGCATCTATCGTGTCAATAATTGCTGCACTCGCAAGAAGAAAAAGAGAAGATTGAAGCAGATCTCTGTAATATTAAGAGATGCTAACGATAATGGAGATTTGACGATATAATGTCAGGTCTCCATTTTTTCTGTTTGACACAAACAGTAAAGGACAGTAAAATAATTCCGAAACAGTAATGGACAGTGAAAATTCCAAAACAGTAAATAAGAGTTATTACGCATAAATCTGATTAAGTATGAACATAAGGGCATTTATTTTTGAAAATGGGGAAAAATTTGTTACGGTCAAGGCATATATTTATTCGTTTTATTACAGGCTGCTGGTGAAAAAGCTTCCGATGAAGCAGCTGGAGAAGAAGCTTGGAGAACGGGGGAAAGAGTCGGCAGATACCGAGACCGGAGAAGTATTGAGGCTTGCGAGGCTTTACGCTTTTCATGTCAATCGTATAACAGAAAGGCTTCCGTGGGAGGCAAAATGCTTTGTGAGAGCACTTACTTTGAGGAAGCTTCTGCATGAGAAGGACATAGGATCAACCATATATCTTGGTGTATTTAAGAAAAATGGTGAGCTAAAAGCGCACGCGTGGCTTAGATGCGGTCAGTTGTACCTGACCGGGGGAAACGGTGAGGGAATGGCGGTTGTCGCGAAGTTTGGAGATTAGGGAAATGATGGAGAATAATGTAGACTATCTGTTTTATCTTTGCAGAAAGAGCTTGTATTCTGAAAATACGGAAAAAAAGCATTGGGATAAAAATTGTGATTTTAAGGTTTTAAGAAAGCTGATCGTAGAGAACGGGTTAACCTCTTTTCTACATAGAATTCTGAAAAAGGAAAATGAAGACGGTAGATTCATTGACGAAAAAAACATGGCTGATATTGATGCCTTTGTCAGATATACGACCATGAACATTTTTCGCAATTATCAGGCCATCAGACTCGTTAATGAAGAATCAAAGAAAAGAAATATAAAATTTGTCTTTTTCAAGGGCATGGTTCTTGCTGACCTTTATCCGCAGTATACTGAGCGAATGAGCTGCGACAGTGATATATTTGTAACTGATGAGGAAAAGGACTCAGCGGAGCAGTTACTCAGAGACTGTGGATATGAGAAAAGAGAGCACAGCTCTAAAAAGCACGTTCAGGTTTATAAGAATCAGAAATATGACCATGTTATAGAGCTGCATACCAGACTTTGGGAGGACTATGAAGGTCCGAGGGTTGAAAGATTAAAAACATTAAAGCTTACAGCAGCTGATAAGATTATCAGGATTAATGCCTGCGGAGTAGATATTTATACACTTAAGGCTAAAGAGCATCTGATATACCAGCTTTTCCATATAATAAAACATTTCAGTCTGAATGGTGTGGGTATACGCTATCTTATAGACATAACCTTGTTCGTTAACAGATATTTTGATGAAATTGACTTCAAACAGTTCTGGAAGGATATTGAGAAGCTGGGATATACCTGTTTTACAGAGACATTTTTCATGATATGTGTCAAGGATTTAAAGATGACCGATAAGGTCTTTGAGAGCCATCCGGTAGGAAATATTGATGGAATTGATGACCTGAAGATGGATCTTTTGAATATCGGGAATACTACGGAAAAAGAGGCAGGATGGCAGATAATGGGGGCAATGGAGTCTTACTTTACAGGAGAGGCATCTGTACCCAAGTCCAAGTTCCGTCGTAAGATGAGTATGTTGTTCCCGTCTGTGGACGCTTTGCCGAAGGTCTACGGATATGCCATAAAGCATCCGCTGCTTTTGCCTGTTGCATGGACCCACCGCGGGGTGAAATTCCTTATAAAGAAGCAGTTCCATAAGGATGATTTCTATGATGTAGGTGAAAAGATCAATGTCGGAGAGCGAAGGCTGAAGCTGATAGAAGAACTTGAACTTGCAATGAAAGAAGAATAGGATTGTTTCATGCAGAAAATCGGGATAGGATATGAGAACTATAAAAGAATTATAGATGACGGGTGTTACTTCGTTGACAAGACTCTTTTGATTCGGGACATTTTAGAAAAGGGAGGCATGGTCTCGCTTTTTACACGCCCCAGAAGATTTGGAAAAACGCTTGCGTTATCAATGATACGTACTTTCTTTGAAGCCGAATATGATGCGGGCGGAACTATAATAGATAAAAGGCATTATTTTGCCGATAAGAAGATAATGCAGTGTGATGATAAGATTCTTTCCAAAATGGGTCGCTATCCGGTTATATCAATTTCGATCAAATCGGCAAGACAGCCGGACTTCCGGAATTCTTTCTTTAAGCTGCGAGAAGAAATCATAGGGGAATTTGACCGGCATAAATACCTTGCAGAATCGGAGCAGCTGGATGCTAAAGATAGAGAAACTTTCAATAAAATCTTAAATGGTGAAGTAATCTGGGATAAAAAGACAGAAAGAATATGCAGTGATGAAGAGCAGAAAAAGATATTTACTGAAGAATGCGGTAAATATGCAAGTTCTTTGAAAACACTTTCGACTTTGCTTCAGAAGCATCATGGTAAAAAAACAATAATTCTGGTTGATGAATATGATGTTCCCCTCGAAAATGCCTACTATAATGGCTTTTACAATGACATGGTGGATTTTATCCGGTCTTTGCTGGAATCAGCCTTAAAAACCAATGATGCGCTGGAATTTGCTATAGTAACCGGATGCCTGCGTATCAGTAAGGAAAGTATATTTACTGGTCTTAATAATTTTACTGTTAATTCTATAAGAAGCTCAGGTTTTAGTGAGTATTTCGGCTTTACAAACGAAGAAACCTACGATATGTTGAAACAGTTTCGACTTGAAGACAAAATGGAAACAGTTAAAGAATGGTATGATGGATATCTTTTTGGAAGGTGCGAAGTATACAATCCATGGAGTGTAACTAATTATGTTTATGAACATATAAATGATTCTGAACGCTTGCCGGAACCATATTGGTCGAATACATCCTCGAATGCTATCATAAAGGATATGGTTGCAAATGCAGATAAGAACACAAAGGAAGAAATAAACCTTCTTATAAATGGAGGTGTGGTTGAAAAAAAAGTTCATGAGAATATAACCTATGATGATATTCATTCAGAAAAGGATAATCTTTGGAATTTTCTCTTTTTCACAGGTTATATGCGTAAAACTGCTGAGAGAGCCGTTGGGGATGATGTTTTTGTTGAAATGTGCATACCCAACAGAGAATTAAGGAGCATCTATAAAAACCAGGTTTCATTGTGGTTTGAAGATCTTGTGAAACATTCTGAACAGAATGTTTTTCATAATGCGGTGCTTAACAGGGATGCAGAGACTATGGGAAAATTTCTGTCTGAGCTAATGGAGAAGAGTATAAGTACTTTTGATTCTTCAGAAGGCTTTTATCATGGATTGGTTTTATCGCTCTTGTATGGTGTCCCCCATTATACTCCTAAATCGAATCGGGAGTCGGGGAATGGACGACCGGATATCGTTCTTTATCCGGATAGGCCAAAAGACCCTGCATTTGTATTTGAGTTCAAGGTAAGAAAAAAATTTAATGAGATGGATGATGGACTCAGCGAGGCACTGAATCAGATAAAAGAAAAGAATTATGCTGAGGGTGTTCTGAATGACGGATACAATGGCTGTATATCTTATGGAATATGCTTTTGTAAGAAGAGCTGTGTTGTAGGTGTAATTGATTAATTATAGTAAACGCAATAAATAATTGCGTTTACTATAATAATAGGATTTTTTTGCCGATGAAGGAAATGCTTTTTTAAGAAGCAAAGAATATGCTGACACAGTAAAAGGTTCTGATAATTTTTTTGTTATAATAAGCAGGGAGAGTCTTCCACAGTTACCATATAGTGTTGACGAGGTTTATGGTTTAAGAGAGGGTAAAGATTCAGGAAAATATCATTCTCCGAAGAGGGTTTATAACGAAATGTATCGTATACCGAATGGAAATATTGATGAAACAGAAGAGATGAATACAGAGGTTTGGTGAGGAACTAAGATTAAGGAACTGTTACAAAATAAATTTACATTTTGCTTGTCTTTTTGCCTGATTGCACCACATCAAAATCAGTTACATAGCCCGCTA
>CAJOPI010000368.1 GCA_905236275.1 uncultured Lachnospiraceae bacterium
CATTATCGTCATATATATTTTTCCGCCCTTTTCAGAGCCATAGATTTTCTCAAGTTCCCTGATTATTTTATCTGTATTCATGACCATTCACCTTTTAACTATTCATGTATTTCTATCGGAAGTCCATCCGGATCGCGGAAAAATGTCATGTGCATAAGCCCGGCTGACAGTTCCTCCAACGGGAAGACCTTCTGTCTCAGTTACGCAGGCAGGACATTTTTTTCTGATCGCTTCTAACAGACTCCCGCATTCAGGGCAGAATTTGCTATTTGACTCACAACCGCATTTAGGACATTTCAGATTTCGCTGTAATAAAACATTATTAATGTTATTTCTGTAAGTGCCATTTTTCTCTGCAATTATCAAGCATAAGATCATCAAACCGTTCTGCCTCCCTAAGGGCAGCAATATAATCATCATAAGATACTTCCGCACCCTGATAGATTCTGAGCCTCTTGAATCTGTCAACATGATCAATAATCCTTCTGTAGCTCATTGCCCCCTCATCACAGGCAAATTTCACACAGACCTGATCATTATTATTTTTCAATTCATGGTAAGCTTCCTCAAACTCGTCGGCAGTATTAACCAGCCTGTAATCAGGGATATGTATACCTTCACATTCCTGCAGATAATTATATGCAGCCACTTTATCATTAAGCAGCTTAACGATTTCGTAATCATCCACCATGACACGAACTCCAATTGCGGAAGATTCCTGATACCATTCATCACATACCTTCTGAATAACGGAATCTATTGCCAAAACGTAAATATTTTCATTATCATCCTGTTTCATTAATTCAATTAATCTATACGCTGTACTGAACCAGTGATTAATCCAAACTCTTACCATCTGTATATCCTTCAAAACAAAGATATATGTCAGTCTCAAATACAATCTTCTAAAACCTTCTTAAGAGTTTTTGCCGAATCCTGCAATGCACTGATCTCATCATCACTTAGATTTATCGGAACAGCACCCTCAACACCGCTTCTTCCTACTATGGCAGGCATACTGAGTGCGATATCCTCGATTCCGAAATCGCCATGCTGGATACTTGAAACCGGAAGGATCGATTTTTCATCCCTGATGATCGCCTCGCAGATCCTTCTTACACTCATGGCGATACCGTAATATGTTGCGCCCTTCTTTTCAATAATACCATAGGCACTGTTCTTAACATCCTCTGCAATTCTTTTCATGGACTTGTCATGCTCAAAGTGACCTCTCATCTCACAAAAATCATTGAGAGGAATACCCGATACATTTGCACTGCTCCATGCTGCAATTTCACTATCGCCATGTTCACCTATTATAAAAGCATGAACTGAACGGCTGTCTATTTTCAGATGCTCTCCCAAAAGATATTTAAGTCTCGCCGTGTCAAGCACCGTACCCGAACCAAATACCCTGTTCTCCGGAAATCCGCTGAGCTTTGCAGCAGCGTAGGTAAGAATATCCACCGGATTTGCAACTATAAGAAGTATGCCCTCTTTGTTGTATTTTGCAATTTCAGGAATGATGCTCTTAAAGATAGATATATTTTTCTTAACAAGGTCAAGCCTTGTCTCTCCGGGTTTCTGTCCCGCTCCCGCCGTAACCACAACTACAGCTGCATCTGCAGCATCACTGTAATCACCGGCATAGATCTGCATAGGCTTTGAAAAAGGAAGACCATGACTTATGTCGAGAGCTTCACCTTCGGCTTTGTCTTTATTTACATCTATAAGCACCATTTCCGAAAACAGTCCGCTCTCCATAAGAGCAAACGCCGATGCCGAACCAACAAAACCACAACCAACAACAGCTACTTTTCTTTCATTTAATCCTGCCATATAATCTGCCTCCTTATCTTTCTGCTCCTATTCGGCATCATTATACTTCAACAGTTTTATATATAATTTGATTCTACTCAATATTCAAAATATTGAAAATTCTTCCTGAATAGATTAAAATTACTATGTATACACAGGAGGTTCGCTAAATGTCAATAAAAAGAATACTTGCTTCACTTGCCATTGTTGCCGCTTTATCAACAGCATCCATAGTCGGTGCAGGGGCAAAAGACAGTTCCGTCAAATCCTACGAGTCTTACAGTGAGCTCGATTCCCTCGGGCGCTGCGGTCCTGCCACAGCCTGCATCGGAAAAGATATCATGCCAACAGAGTCACGCGGAAACATCGGCATGATAAAGCCTTCAGGCTGGAAGCAGAACAAATATCCCGGAATTATTAATTCTGAACCACCCTACCTTTACAACCGCTGCCATCTGATCGGTTTTCAATTGACAGGTGAAAATGCCAACGAAAAAAATCTTATCACTGGTACGAGATACCTTAATGTTGAAGAAATGCTGCCTTATGAAAATAAGGTCGCAGACTATGTCAAATCCACCGGAAATCATGTATTCTATAAGGTAACTCCTGACTTTCAAGGAACAAACCTTCTTTGCTGCGGTGTTCAGATAGAAGCCTATTCTGTTGAAGATAAGGGAAAGGGAATAAATTTCAATGTTTACTGCCATAATATACAGCCCGGCATAGATATTGATTACACTGACGGCAGCAATAAGTTATCAAAAGACCTAAAGTCCAATGAGGAAAGCTCCGAAAAAAGCAAAGAAAAGATCATCGAAAACATTACAGAAACAGAAGCCGTTTCACAATCGCAGGAAACGACATCATATATCGCAAACACAAACACGAAAAAATTTCATTACCCGAATTGCAGCAGTGTAGATGATATGAAAGAAAAGAACAAATGGTATTTCAACGGAAGCAGAGATGAACTTTTATCCAAAGGTTATGTCCCCTGCAAGAGGTGTAATCCATGATAAATAAAGCCCTGACACCCGGAATCTCTCCGCAATGTGTCAGGGCTTTGCTGTGTAAATTATCAAAAAAATCTTTTACTTACTTTCTGCAAGCACATTGAGCATTTTCTGTGAGCATCTCAATGTTACCTCCATATAATAATTATTCAGTTGTACTATTACTTACATCGTTGACATATATGTGGACAATGATTCTTTCATATCTGATTCTAAAGGAGAAGATTACCAAGCAGTTAGGGCATCTGAACTTGTATCGCATTCTTGCTTTTTCGTTGCCATCACGGATCATTTTAAGTCTGGCCTGGCAAACAGGAATGCCATCTTTACCAATGGTGTAGGCATCCTTATACTTGAAATTCAGACCTCCTCGTTCATTGAGGTCGATGATTGCGGCAATGGAGTTTTCCTGACAGAACTTGTATATAGC
>CAJOPI010000369.1 GCA_905236275.1 uncultured Lachnospiraceae bacterium
GACGTTGTTACCAAAATGAACGTCCTTACCACAAACTGCACATTTTGCCATGAAAACACCTCCTTGCAAACCGTACTGGGTCCTGCATCGGAACCCGCAACATTAGCATTTTAACAGAATTAATAAGAATTTGCAAGATATTTTTTTCTTTTCATTCAAGTTAATTGTTTTCTGTCTTGTCAAATGCTATATCAATAGCTTCCTCATTCGAAAGATCCTCTGCGTCCCTGTCCTTATCCTCGGAAAATTTATTGATAACGTCAGGCACCATGTCGAGTATCTTTGTGATCGTATCCTGGTTTTTGATATTTACAAGTCTTGCATTACCATTCTTTATCACGAGAACAGCGGAAGGAGTCATTTTACCGCCGATTCCTCCTACTCCTTTACCTCGCTTGTCATCCTCACCGGTTCCTGCGGCCATTCCGAAGGAAACCTCCACAAGTGGAAGTATTATGGTATCTCCAAAGCTTACGGGCTCACCCACAACCGTCTTGGTTGAAAGAAAACTGCCCATCCCCTGCATCATCTTGTCAATAACTTCTACATTCTTCATCAGTTCACACTCTCCTTCTGAATCTTTTTACGACCTTCATAAACCTCTTGTCAAAATAGAGCCTGCAGGCTATGACAAGAAGCACATAAAGCCTGAATGCCCCCTTCATAAATAAATCCGCATGAATTATCTTTTTCTCAAAATCCGGCAGCATACGTACTTCCTTACCAATGAAAGTCGTTATCGCTGCGAATCTCCCGTAATTTATTCCCGTTTCAGACGGGTCCTCCGCTCCGTAATGAATCTTTAACGAAAACTTCCCCGGCTTCAGCTTACGGGCAAAAAACTTTGTTTCGTTCCACGCTTTAGCAAATGCTCTTTTGCTTTCCTCATCTTCGAGCAGATTTTTATAATAAATAATTATATCCCTGACGCTTTTAATTTTATCACATACTGCCTTTGTTTTGTAGCGGATATTTTGAAAGAAGCGGCTGATTTTATCGAGAAATGCCTTTATTTTCCCCAAAAAGCCCCTCTTTTTCCTAACCTTCCTGATTTCAGGCAGCTTCGTCTCTTCTTCTGCCTCCTCTTTAGCTTCTTCGCTTTCCCCGCTTTCTTCCGTCAGCTCTTCTTTTGTAAGGCTCACTTTCGTTGAACTGTCTTCCTCCGGTTCTTCCTTCCCTGCTGTCTGCTCCGGACTTTCCCCTTTCGCCCTGCTATCAGAATATTCCTCCGTCAGCTCAGGATAGTCATCCTCCTCAAAATCCTCTTCATCCTCGTCATCTTTTGAGAAAATCTTTTTACCGAAAAATTTCGCCCAATAGTCAAGTCCGTTTTCCTTATCCAGATTCCCGTATATCTTAAGTATTCCCAGAAACCACTTTATATCAAGATTCAGGTAATAGTCCCCGGACTCGGAATCGTAGTCAGCCCTGACCTTATAGCGCAGCGGAAGAAATAGGACCGAAAGCAGGATAAGGATTGCAAGAGCAAGAATGCAGAGAATAACTATACCGATAATTTTAAGTACAGTTAAAACTATCATTTTGCCCTCCTTCTATGCAAGCCCGAAATACGACTTAAGGTCATAGCTGCCTTTCTCCGCGCAGGCATCAGACATTATCTTCCAGGACAGCATTGCCGCCTCTTCAAAGCTTCCCGCGATTCCCACCACGCAGGGGGGATATTTCCTGTAATAGCATTGTCTGAGTACCGAATTGTGATATATCTCCAGCTTGTCCTCTCCGATTCTCGGCAGGGCAATCACATAATTACTTATCATACCGGCGGCATGATTCAGCTTCCACTTGATGAGAGCCTTATTATTCCTAACGCTTTCCCCCATATAAAGGTTTTTTACAAATTTCATGCTCCCCTCCGATTGTTATTTGCGATAAATTCAATCCAAACCGTAATAGGCATCAAATATCCTCTTCGCCATAGGTACGGCATAGTCACTGCCGCTGCCCGCTTTCTCGACGATAACGGTCACTACGATATCAGGGTCTTCAATATTCGAATAGCCTGTAAACCACGCGTGGCTCTCTCCTTTTACCTTGCCGAACTCGGCAGAACCGGTCTTTCCCGCAACGCTGTAGCTCAATCCCTTAAGCTTCTTTCCGGTTCCCGTATCGATAACCTCCTTCATAAATTCCTGAAGGATTTTCGCTTCCTCTTCTGTCATTATACGCTTATATTGCTCAGGTTCATAGCTTTTAATGACTTCTCCGAGATAATTTGTCTGTTTGCTTATCTCATACGAGCGCATCATAACACCGTCATTGGCTATTGCCTGTGTGATAAGCGCGATATGCATGGGTGTCATCAGAATCTTTCCCTGACCGATCGCCGACTGCATTACCTCCTCGGTCTCCGACGAACTGTTCAGGGCGAAGCTGCTTTTCGAATAAGAAAAATCAACCGGAAGCTCTGCATTAAACAAAAGCTTTTTGCAGGTATTCGAGAATTTCTTCAGGTCAAGCCCAAGTCCGATATTGGCAAAGGAACAGTTGCAGGACTTCGCATATGACTGAAGAAGGTTGATTTCTCCATGTACGGAATTATGATAGCAGGAAACCGTCACATCCTCATATTTTATCTTTCCGCTGCAGTTATAGGAATATTCGTCATAATTGTCAGAATTTTCCTTCAGATATTCAAGCAGCGTAACCGTCTTAAATGCCGAGCCCGGCGGATAAAGCCCCTGAACGCAGCGGTTTATCAAAGGAGAATTATCCGTATCGCTGCTGATTGCCGCCCAGTTTTCGGAGACAGTGTTAGGGTCATAATCAGGCTTCGATACCATTGCAAGGATTGCCCCGCTCTTCGCATCCATCACCAGAATCGCGCCCTTATAAACGCCAAGAGCCTCCACAGCCTTTTCCTGAAGCTTCACATCGAAAGTGGTATAGATGTCGTCCCCATAATTCCTGACTCCCGCCATTTCCTTCTGTAAGCGCTCATCAACAGGCGAATCCGAGGTCAGAAGCGCTATATTCGCCACCGATTCCACTCCCGAAGCTCCATGAGTGGAATATCCCACTGCCTGGGCAAATTTTTCCTTATAGGGATAATATCTGACTTCGGCTCCTTCAGGATTTATCGCCTGCTCCGCCAGCACTTCCCCTCCCGCAGCAAAGATTTTACCGCGGATGACCCTTTTGGCAAGGTTCTTCTGTCTCATATTGTAGGAGCTGTTTATCGTGGTCGGAGCCTTGAACTGCACATAATAAGCGAAATACGCCGTCATCAGAAAGAAAAGTCCGACAAAAAAGTAGGTTATGATGTTCAGTTCATTTACAGGTCTTCTGCGCTTCTTTTTCCACTCTCCTGTCTCTTTGTCCCCGTTTCCCCTGTCTTCTCTTATCTCTTTCTCAAAATAATCCATATTTCATTCTTCAATCGAATACACACCCTGTATCAGAGCAAACATTATAAGCGTTGCAAGCAGTGACGAGCCGCCGTAGCTCACCAGCGGCAGTGTAACTCCCGTAAGCGGAATGAATTTCACAGTACCGCCGACAGTCAGGAAAACCTGAAAGATATAGACCACCGCAAGCCCCGCCGCTGTCAGCTTAAAATAAGCATTCCTTGTTTTCATCGCAATATTCATAAACATCAGAAAAGTGCTGATGCATACAAGAATCAGACAAATACTGAATATACAACCAAGTTCTTCCGATACGGCAGAAAAAATAAAGTCCTGTTCAACTACGGGTATTTTATCGGGACTTCCCATAGTCAGCCCCATGCCAAACCAGCCTCCCGTACCTATCGCAAAAAGCGACTGGGTTATCTGGTAGCCCTGACCTTCTATCTCGCTGAAAGGATTTCTCCACGCCCTGAAACGCACCCTGACATGAGAAAATAACCTGTAGCCGATAAAGGTTCCCGCTGCCCCCGCCAGAGCTCCTCCCGCAAGCACAAGCGGTGCCTTTAACGCGATGTAGAGCATGAAGATATAAGCAACGAAGAAAATAACGGCTCCACCCAGATCCCTTGACAATACAAGTATTATGCAGTAGGCGAGTGCAGCCGCTGCCGAAACCGTGATCCTTTTGATATTCGGATGCAGCCTGACATTACCGTTTCCTTTATCCTCTTCCGTCAGCATTGCGGCTTCAAACAATACAAATGCAATCTTTACAAATTCCGAAGGTTGGAAGGGTATTGAAAAAAGCTGAATCGAGAGCCTTGAACCATTAGTTATGGAGCCGAAGACAAAGACTGCCGCAAGTGCGGCAAATCCGGCAATTCCAAAATATACCCCGTATTTCCTGATATCCCCCGCTTTTTTCAGGAGCATCGGGATAAAAAAAGTCAAAAGCAGGGCTATAAGTGCAATAAAAAACTGCTTCAGGGCTTTTTCAGGCGACAGTCTTGTTATCATTATCAGCCCCACCGACAGGAAAAAGCACATATTATTCAGCAGAAGCCACGAACTGTCAGGATAGATGATCCTGTACATTAGAATGGTAATTATAAATGCCATCTCGTGCAGGACGCAGATAAGTGCCAGATACTGTGCTCCGGTCTGCAGTGCCATTACGCTGAAGCTCAGCAGGTGTATAAAAGACATAAATACCACCTGCGTCACGCAGAACCATCTGCGGGCATAGCTAAAGCTATATGAAAATGCCGCAAAACAATGCAGCGCGAAAAACGCCGCAAATATTGCGAGCAGATATCGCGAAAGCGCGATTATAACTGTACTCATGGATTAAAAGTCATTCGACTCCCTTTCTGAAATGTCCCCTTGTATAAGGAAAGTCAAAATTTTCCTCATTCCCTGTATTTATCAGATTTATAAAAGCCTCAGCTATCCTTTTCACTTCATCGGGCTCCTCTGTAGTGAAATTCAGTCTGACCGAAAGCGGTTCAAGCGCACGTACCCTGTCAATGTCCTTGTGAAGCGAAAGCGGCACTGAATTGTAGACTATGTTATAGCAGTAACGACAGTCCGCAAAAACGGGGAAAACCGCCTTTTTCCTGTCCGTAAGCTCTATCAGATGCCCCTTTTTGATATCCTTCCCACATTTCCTGTTTTGGGTAAGATAAAGGCAGTTCGCAGCCACCATCATGGGAGTCCTGCCGTATATCACGATTTCCGAACCCTCTGCGCCGCGTTCGCGGATTTCATGGTAATTCAGCTCTAAAGGAACGGTATCTCTCGTTATTCCGTCCCCGGCAAGCCTTTCTCTCGCATAAGAATTAAAGCTGTAAAGTCCGGCATCCGCAATGACCTCACCTCTGAAAGCAGATTTCTTCAGTAACCAAAGTTCTTCATAATTCCTTACAAGGACTCCGCCTGCCTCTGCGTCAAGTTCCGGAGCAGTCCCATCCCTTAAAATATAGGGCAGAAGCTGCACCCAGCGGCTCTTGTCGGATGACGGGCATTTATAGCTGTATATTTTTCCTATGCCCTCATTCGAAAGCAGAGCCTCTGCCTGAGAAGATTTTTCACATAACGCGTTTATATTCACTTAAAATCTCCTCCCTTAAGCCCTTCAAGGCTTCACGCCTGACCTCATTTATGCTTTTCAGCGGCACAAAAATGTCATCATCCGTATCGTATATTATTTCTTCAAAATAAAAATCGCTGTCACCGGTTTTTTCAAGCTGTTTCTTAATATCCTCCCTGCCCACGGGACGCTTCGAAGCCTGCTGAACCTCCATTCCTATGCTTTCCGCCTTTTTGTCTCCTCTTGAAAGCTCAAGTCTCAGGGCTTCTCCCTTGTGTGCATGAATGATTCCCCTGACTCCGAGGCGTGGCTTCTCTGCCTTAAATACTGCTTCATCCGAGCTTTCATAGCTTCCGCGCCTCATGGTTATCATTTCCGCGCCGTTGTGCTTCGTGAAATAGCCCGTATTCTTACCGCTTCTCGAATAGAGCCTTAAAAGGGTATCAAGGTCTTTCTTATCCACCTTATAGCCCTCACTGCCTTCCTTTTCGAGTATGTCTAAGTATTTCCTGTAAATCGAAGTGACCCCGGCAACATATTCCACCGACTTCATTCTTCCCTCTATTTTGAGCGAAACCGCACCCGAATCAATGATTTTATCCAAAAGCTCTATAGAGCATAAATCCTTCATCGAAAGGAGATATTCGCCTTTTTCGCCGTAGGGCTGCCTGCAGGGTCCTGCGCACCGTCCCCTGTTACCGCTTCTTCCGCCGAGAAATGACGACATAAGGCACATCCCCGAGTAGGAATAACACATTGCGCCATGTATGAAGACCTCTATCTCGATATCTGTTTCATCATGAATCTTCCTTATCTCTTCAAGTGAAAGCTCCCTCGCCGGAACAATCCTCTCCGCACCGAGACTTTTCAGATAAGCCGCACCATAACTGCCTGTGATAGCCATCTGGGTGCTTGCATGAACCTGAAGATAAGGAAAATTCTCCCTGATATAGCTGATAAGTCCTATATCCTGAACTATCACGCCGTCAAGTCCTGCCCTATAATACGGCATAAGGAAGTCGGCAAGTTCAGCCATTTCCTTCTCTTTCATGAGCGTATTCAGCGTCATGTAGAGTTTTTTCCCGAAAAGATGGGCGTAGCCTATTGCCTCGATAAATTCCTCTTCCGTAAAATTCCCGGCATAGGCGCGGGCACCAAAACGGCTTCCGCCCGCATA
>CAJOPI010000370.1 GCA_905236275.1 uncultured Lachnospiraceae bacterium
CGAAGTGACGGAGTCAGAGTCCGTTGCCTTACCGCTTGGCGATAGCCCATTGACTTGCAACGAAGATGATTATACTCGTATTCTTTTATAAATGCAAGTACTTTTTTAAATTTTTTTCAAAAAAATTTTTATGGCTTCCCAAAAAACAGGTCCGGCAAGATACCAAACCTGCTTTGCCTGTGAAAATAACAATAATCTACTTTAATTTTCCAAGAACGCCATAAATCGCTTCATTAAGCCTTTCTATATCTTCCCTTGTAAGATCAAGATCCTTAAGCAGCCTGACCGGAATAGTTCGAGCCCGTTCTTTAAGAGCCATCCCTTCTTCCGTAATTTTCACGAGAAGATTTCTCTCGTCGGCGGTTGACCTTTTCCTCGTGATATATCCCTTCTGTTCAAGCTTCTTCAAAAGAGGCGTCAACGTACCGGAATCAAGATAAAGCCTCTCTCCCAGATCCTTGACATTGGTTTCATTCTTCTCCCACAACACTATCAGCGTAATGTATTGTGTGTAGGTCAGCCCCAGTTCATCAAGAAACGGTTTGTATTTTCTGACCATTTCCTTCGAACACGCATAAAGTGGAAAGCATAACTGCTCTTCAATCTTTACAACGTCAGTATTAACATTATCCATTTTGCCCCCCGCTCATAAATTTCCCTGCTTACAGTGAAGGCAGCCAATCTTTTTTCCGGACTGACTGCCTGCAATTGTTCACAATTAAATTATAAAACACGACGATGCAAAATCAAGTTCTTTATAGGATGCAAAAATCGGTGTTCTTATTCTTATTCTTCTTCCTGAGCCTTGATTTTTGCAGCTATCGTATCCTTAAGGTCGCGCGCCTTGTCTTTAAGACGGGGGCTTACTGCCTGATTGGTGATAACCGTAGATACCATTCTTGCTGCGATATCATATTTTTCAAGTTCATAGGCAAGTGCAGCTATAAGGAAATTGAGGGTAGCCTGATCCATTCCCGCGATAGGGAAGTCCTCCATCTTCAATGCACCAATAAAGCCCTCATAAGCAAGCGTGAGCGCTTCTTTCTCATCTTCCCTGCAGGCTTTAAGCTGATCCTGATAATCTGCTGCCGACTGGTCAAGTGTTTCTGCCTTTCCCCTGAT
Organism: uncultured Lachnospiraceae bacterium; assembly: GCA_905236275.1. Classification (GTDB taxonomy): domain Bacteria; phylum Bacillota; class Clostridia; order Lachnospirales; family Lachnospiraceae; genus NK4A144. The sequence goes on from CAJOPI010000370.1 coordinate 1,123, forward strand.
AAGCCATGCCATTCTGAGACAGGTATATGCCTTCTCGGAATCCTTTGACTGCTTTGCCATACAGCAGGCAACAGCAAGCTGATAGCGCATAAGGGCATCATCATAGCTGTATTCGCCTTCCGGCTCCTTATAGGTGACAGGTTTGGGCAGACTCTCCTCTACCATCTTCTTCTGTCTGTCATAGATTCCCTTAAAGAAACTCTCAACAGCCGCATAGCCGCAGTTAGGGCACACAAGAACCCCGTATTTAAGCTGGTCAAGCTGCTCGTATCTGGGTCTGAGATCCAGATCCTGACCTATCATCCTTACCCTTCCGGCCTTTACACCCCTGTTCTTGAACTTCGTAGAACAAACCGGACATTCATGTGTCTTATCAATAAGATAGTCCATCTCATTGCGCTTCTTCTCTACCGGTGCTGCTGCATCAGCCTTTGCTGTGGGCGCAGCTTCCTTCTTACCGGCGGAGAAAAGATTGTCCTTCGACACATTGTTCATACCCATTTTTTCAAGCCCCGAAAAAAGTCCCATAAGTTTTTTCTCCTTTTTGTAACAGTTTATTACTGTGCTGTCGGAAGCTTAAACGAGCTTTTCAGTGAAACTATGCGGTTAAATACAGGTGCTCCCGGCTTGGAATCCTTTGCATCTGCAACGAAAAATCCATTCCGCACAAACTGAAAGCTGTCATACGCCTTAGCCTCAGCAAGTTTCGGTTCCACATAACAATCATCTATAAGTTCAAGAGAATTGGGGTTAACATTTACGTTTCCCTCTTCATCATAAACTTCCTTCTCTTCATCAATAAGGCTCTCATAAAGTCTCGCCGTAACCCTTACGGCAGTATCGGCCTTTACCCAGTGTATCGTACCCTTGACCTTTCTTCCGCTGAAGCCCGTTCCCTGCTTGGTCTCCGGATCATAGGTACAGTGAACAGCCGTAATATTGCCGTTTTCATCCTTGTCAAAGCCTACACACTTCACAAAATAAGCGTGCATAAGTCTGACTTCATTTCCCGGAAAAAGCCTGAAATACTTCTTCGGAGGCTCTTCCATAAAATCCTCGCGCTCTATATAAAGCTCACGTCCGAAAGGAATCTGACGGCTTCCAAGCTCCTCATTTTCAGGATTGTTGACCGCATCAAGCATCTCTGTCTGTCCTTCAGGATAATTATCAATAATGAGCTTAAGGGGATGAAGTACAGCCATAAGCCTTTTAGCCTTCGGCTTAAGATCTTCCCTCACGCAGTATTCAAGCAGCCCCATATCCGAGGTTGACTGCGACTTTGAAATACCGCTGAGTTCAACAAACATCCTGATCGATTCAGGTGTATATCCCCTTCTCCTGAGTCCCGCAATGGAGACAAGTCTGGGGTCATCCCATCCGTCAACGACATGCTCCTCAACAAGCTTCTTAATATATCTCTTGCCCGTTACAACATGGTTCAGATAAAGCTTCGCAAACTCTATCTGTCTCGGGGGATTCGGGCACTCACATTCCTGAACCACCCAGTTGTAAAGCGGTCTGTGGTCTTCAAATTCAAGGGTACAAAGCGAATGTGTGATACCCTCAATAGCATCTTCAAGAGGATGCGCAAAATCATACATAGGATAGATGCACCACTTGTCACCGGTATTCTGATGTGTCAGATGGGCAATTCTGTAAATTATCGGGTCTCTCATATTTATATTGGGCGATGCCATATCGATTCTCGCCCTCAAAACCTTAGAGCCATCTTCATATTTTCCTGCCTTCATATCCTCAAAAAGCTGAAGATTTTCTTCAATGCTTCTCGTGCTGTAGGGGTCGTCCTTTCCGGGTTCTGTAAGTGTTCCCCTGTATTCCCTTATCTCATCTGCCGAAAGATCCGAAACATAAGCCTTGCCTTTCTTCACAAGCTTAACGGCATACTCATACATTTTATCAAAATAGTCAGAGGCAAAGAAAAGTCTGTCCTCCCACTCTGCTCCGAGCCACTCAACATCAGCCTTTATCGAATCAACAAATTCGGACTTTTCCTTTGTAGGATTCGTATCATCAAATCTTAAATTGAATTTACCGCCGTATTCCTTTGCAATACCGGAATTTAAGATTATCGACTTTGCATGACCGACATGCAGGTAACCGTTGGGTTCGGGCGGGAATCTGGTATGCACCGTCGTATAGACACCCTCCGATAAATCCTTATCGATAGCCTGCTCAATAAAATTCTTTGATTTTTCCATAATAATTAAAACAATTCTCCTCTTACTTATCTATAAGTCTTATTTTACTTATTTACAGGCAACTTTTCAATAGCTGCTCTTTGAAAAATGCAATAAAATCCCCCGTCAAAAAGACAGGGGATTTTATAAATTGCATTTTCTGCAGCGGACTTTTATTTTCTGCTTGCCTGAAGCATCTTATCCTTAAGCTGATTTTCTATATCCGCAAGTTCCTGTTCTGCTGCGCGGCGCTTTTCCTTGCCCTCGGTCTGAATCCTCATAACCTCGTCAAGAGTGGAGATGAGCGTTTCATTGGTATGCTTAAGCGTTTCCATATCAACTATGCCTCTCTCCGAAGCCTTTGCGGTCTCAACGGTTGCGACCTTAAGTGCATCGGCATTTTTCTTCAGAAGCTCATTGGTCATATCAGTAACTTCCTTCTGAGCCTTAGCTGCCTGTCCCGCATGCTCTACACCAAGTGCAATAACCATCTGGTTCTTCCAGAGGGGGATGGTATTGACTATTGTGGACTGAATCTTTTCAACCATTATGGTATCGGAATTCTGCACCATACGTATCTGCGGACCCGTCTGGAGCGCGATGGTTCTTGTAAGTTCCAAGTCGTAGATTTTCTTCTCGAAACGGTCACACAGCTCCGCTAAATCCTTTGCCTGCTGCACATCCTCCGCAAGCCCCGACATCTCAGCCTTTTTCTGAAGGTCTAAGAGTTCACCGCCTCTGACCTCTTCAAGCTTTTTCTTACCTGCAAGAATGTACATGGTAAGCTCTTTAAAGTAGTTCAGATTCATGGCATACATCTTATCCATGATATCAATGTCCTTCATAAGTGTAACCTGATGCTTTTCGAGCTCATTGGTTATGATATTTATATTCGCCTCAACCTTATTATACTTGGTCTTCAGATTTCCCAGTTTATTTGCACTCTTCTTGAAAAATGCAAAAGGCCCCTTTTCTCCCTCTGCAATTTCAAAATCCTTAAGCTGGCCTACGAGGTCGGTTATCATTCCGCCGACTTCGCCCATATCCTTTGTACGCACGTTTTCAAGAGCCTTCTCCGAAAACGAGGACAGCTTTGTCTGTGTCTGTGCCCCATAGGTCAGAATCGCCTGTGAATTCTTCACATCGATCTGCTTCGCAAAAGCATCCACCTGTGCCTGCTCTTCCGCAGTAAGATTTGCCCTCTGTCTCATTTCCTCGGTAAGATTGACTTCCGTACCCTTACCATCCACACTCAGCACGATTTCATCCTTTACTTCGGGTAAATCTGCTCCAAAACTCAATGCCGGTGCACTCACTTCCAAATCCTTAAATTCATCTGCCATTTTTTTCTCTCCTCTTTTCCTTTATTTTTTTGCAGCAGCTGACGGTGCAAAACCATCCTGCTGAAGCATTGTCTTCATTACCGATATATCCGAGCTTATATCCAGTGCGATATCATCAAACATCTCATCAAGGATATTTTCATAAGCCAGACAGAGGGTATCCATTGTTTCCTCTATCTCGGCCTTCGTCTGTCTGACCTTTTCTCCCGAACCTGCCGAATCGTCATTCAGCGACACGTAAGCCTTCAAAAGCTTTTCC
>CAJOPI010000371.1 GCA_905236275.1 uncultured Lachnospiraceae bacterium
TCTTTAGCCATGGATAATTCATGTATTGAAAGTATGATACCAACCTTCCGTTCGTGTGCAAGCTTCCGCAACAATTCCATTATATCAATCTGATATTTCAGGTCAAGATACCCCGTCGGTTCATCCAACACGAGAAGCCCGCTTTCCTGTGCTATGGCGCGTGCTATAAGTACACGCTGCTTCTGACCGTCACTCAGGCAGTCAAAGCGTCTTTCCTTGAGCCCCATGCAGTCCGTATCCCTCAAAGCCTCTTCGACCTTTTCCATATCCTTTTCCGTCAGATTTCCAAACCAGCCCGTATAGGGATATCTCCCCTTTGCAACGGTTTCAAAAACAGTCTCCGCACCCCCATATTCACGCTCCGTAAAAAGCACTGCGATCTTCCTCGAAAGCTCTTTTCCCGAAAGGCTTCTAATGTCCGTTCCGTCTATAAATATTTCTCCCTTTTCAGGCTTCAGCAGTCGGGCAATGCAGAGAAAGAGCGTTGATTTACCGGTTCCGTTAGAACCCATGACTGATAGTAGCCTGCCTTTTTCAAGAGCAAAGCTTAAATCCTCGATTACGTTTTTTCCCTTTTCATAAGCGACGGTCAGTCCCCTGACTTCAAGGCAGTTCATTTTTCCGCCTCCTTCCTGCCATCATCACAAGAACCATAGGCGCTCCAAATGCAGCGGTTACGGTTGAAAGTGGCAGTTCCGCCGGCAAAAGCAGTGTCCTCGCCAAAAGGTCACAAAGCATCGTTATAAATGCCCCCATCAGGAAAAGTGCCGGTATGACGTGAAAGGGTCTCGTACTCTTCATGATTTTCCTGAGCATAAAAGGAACCGCAATCCCTATGAAGGACACCGGACCCGCAAATGCCGTAACCACCGCCGAAAGCAGGCTCGAAAGAATTATTATCAGAAGAGAGAAAGCCCTTAAATTTATCCCCATTGATTTAGCATAAATCTCACCAACCCGAAAGGCTTCCAGAGGCTTTGACAGGAGGAAGACCAAAAAGGAAATCACAATCACGAAAACAGCCATTTCCCCAGTTTCCGGAAATGCCGCCCCCGAAAAGCTCCCTTGCGACCAGCCATGAAGATTAACTATAGAAGACTCATCCGCAAAGGTCACGATAAACTCCGTCACCGCGCTGCATATATAAGACATCATTATACCGGCGACAAGCAGCACTTCCATACGCCTTATCCTGAAGGATAAGAGAACGATGACTGCCGTAGAAAACATAGCCCCGATAAAGGACGCCGCAATCATTTCGGCTGATAAGATCACTGCCCCTGCTTTCGTTACGGCAATCATCATTATCGCCGCCGTCATTTTTGCTCCGGAAGAAATTCCCAAGACATAAGGACCGGCAATGGGATTTCTGAAAAAGGTCTGCAAAAGATAGCCCGAAATCGCAAGTGCTCCACCGGAGGCTGCCGCAAGCAGAGCCCTCGGCAGACGTATCTCATATATTATCTGCCTGCCTGTACTGTCAGGGTTTGAAAAAATATCAACCTTTACGCTGCCTGTTGAAAGTGAAAGAAAAAAGAGCACTGCCAGAGCTGTAAGCAAGATCAGATATTCTGTTATAAGTAACTTCTGCTTATTCATTTTAATTTTTTTATATAATCCCCGCTGTCGTCGTTTTCCAGCATAAGCCTTAAGTTCTTAACGATATCTCCCGTTTTCGAAGCATTCTGATAAAGCGAGTCCTCCATATACCAGACATTTTTTTCCCTGACTGCCTTAAAATCCGAAAAGAGCCTGCTTTTATCAATAAGTCCCGAAAGGTCTGAAATCGGCATTATCGCACCGTCATAAAGCAGTATGTCCGCGTCCTTTGCCTTGGAAAAGAATTCTTCCATTGACATTTTTACTGTCGAGCGGGCACTGTCGTCCGTCAGGTCGGAAAATAGATATTCCCCACCTGCCATCTCTATCATTCGGGCTAAGGACTCTCCCGCCTTCGAAACCACGATCTGTCCCGTTGACGCTATATAGAAGGATGCCACCTTCTTCCCGCTGCCCTGCAGATTTTTAAGTTCCTCAACAGCCCTCTTCTGCTCTTGAAAGGCTTCCTCCGCCTCTTCTTCCTTTCCCGTAAGGGTTCCATATACCTTTATCCATTCTGTGCGTCCGAGAGGATTTTCCTCTGATGAGGAACGGTCTATGAAAACAGGTATTCCGAGGTCTTCAAGTTTTTCTATGACTTCGCTTTTATGCAGCACCATCAGGTTTTCAACTGCCAGATCACAGCCCTCCGAAGAGAGATATTCATAGTCAGGCGCGGAATAATTACCGCAGTATTCCATCTGATCATTCTTCACTGCATCTATCGCAGACTGTATCGTCCATTCATCATCCTTTATTCCTGTGAAACGTATACGCCCGGTTTCGCCTATTGCATCGAACTGGCAGAAAACCGCAGAGGCCGCAAGATATATATTTTCCAAAGGCTTTTTTATGATAAATGCATCTCCCCTGTCAGCAGGGATTTCTTCTCCTGCGGGAATGATCAGGTATTCCCTGCCGTCGTCCTTCACAGAGATTTTCCTGTATCCGCCCTCATATTTATATATCGTAAAGCCTTCCGCTATTTCAGGTCTCTCATCTTCAATGAGAATAAGCCCTTCCTCACTGCTGACCTGACTTTCTTCCGCAATCGCCGCCGGATTTTCCTTAGCACAGCCCGTCATCAGAATTGCGGAAATCAGCAATGCCGTAAAAGCCGCTTCCAATCGCATAAATATAAACCCTTCACCGAAAAATGGGAAGCAAAAGCTTCCCACTCATCTAATCTTATTCTGTTCAATAATAATGTCTTCCCATCGAGCTCATTACAGCAGCACCATTCAGAGCCCAATAAATAATGTTAACCAGTACGCCTACCACAAGACCAATGATAAGGATGATCTTTGCAGTCTTGAAGTTACCCTCATAAGGCTGTCCTGTCTTGAAGTTGTTGTTGCCGATGAATGTGATTATCAAGGCAATAAGACCAAATATACCGTTACAGCAGCAGCACGAAAGGATTGACAGTACCAGATAAGTCACAAACTGAGGGTGATTGTTACCTGTGCCGGGACCTCCCGGAATGAACTCTGCGCCACCGCGATAACCCTGCTGCCCGTTGTAGGACTGCTGATACTGATTATTCGGGTTATACTGTCCATACGGGTTGTTCTGACCATTTGAGTTGTACTGTCCGTTGGAATCGTACTGATTATTTGAGCTGTATTGTCCGTTTGAATTATTCTGTCCATTTGTGTTATTCTGTCCGTTCGGGTCATCCTGATACCCGTTGTTATAGCCGTTTCCGTAATTATCCATACTTTCTCTCCTCCAACTAAATTTTAGTCCTGAAAAATGACTTACACACAAAGTTATTTTAATCGAAAAAGCCGATATATTCAAGTTTTTTACGCCAATTTTCTTATCGAATCACCGTCGGTTTAAGAAAATAGAAAAGCGGAATATTTCTCATAACAGAGAAAACAACTGCAATAACAACAATAATCTCAAGACACTTCACATATATTCCTATATATTTTTCTTCAAAGCTTATCACGCCCATAAGATACGACACCATTACAAAGATTGCCGGCAGCAGTATAAAGACAAGCGGGTTGAAACGAAACGCCTGATAAAAATCAAGATGTATAAGGGCGACCGCCATACGTGTGCTTCCGCAGCCGGGACAGTCCAGATGCAGATATTTATGGAAAGGACACGCGATAAAATTCCCTGTCAGTGTACCTGTAAGATAATAAAGGAATCCCAGACCAAAAAAGGGAATATAAAGCCATAATCTTTTAATATTAATTCTCATCTTTTTAATCACCTCTCTTTCAGCAGACAGTCTTTTGTCAAACATTGTAATTATAACATCGACCTCGCTATAATTGTACTTTTTTCTAAAATAAAACAATATTTTATGAAAATTATAAAATATTATAGAGTTCACGCCGATATAGAAGTATATAGTATATAATCCAACCTGTCGGCGAGGAGGTTCCTGTATGAACTATTGTATAGAAATCATGATGGAAGAACACAAAAATATTAACCGTATGCTGAAAATCCTGAGGCAGATATGCATCGGTATCCTCGACGGCAACGAAGTTGATACCGAGGAGTTTAAGCAGATATTGGATTTTATAAAAACCTATACTGACAAGCTGCATCTTGAAAAAGAGGAAAAATTTCTCTTTTCGGAAATGACAAAGCATCTGGGGAAGCTTGCGGATAATCTTATAAATCATGGAATGCTTGCGGAACATACGGTAGAACGTGATTACGGCCTTGCACTTTCCCTTGCTGTCGGGCGTTACAGCAACAACCCATCTACCGAATACAAGCTCGACATAATAGCCGGAGCAATGGGTTATGCCAGACTCCTTAAGAACCATACGGATAAGGAAGACCGTACCGTTTATACCTTCGCGGAAGAAAAACTCGAAAAAGAAACCTTCGATGCGATAAATACAAGGTGCAAACTCTTCGAAGGAAAAAACGCAGAACTGAAAGCCCAATACATAGAGCTTTTGGACAGATTAGAGGAAAAATACAATATCAGCTGACTACAAACCGTTAAAACTGTTCCTATAAAAATACAGTAAAAACCATAAACTTTTGATAAAAATTGTCGATAAATAAAGTACAGGTAATAGGCAGTAGTCTTATGAGGGTGATTTTTATGGAACGGGAAAAATGGACAGCTGTATCCTCCGGTGTCGGTATCGGAAGAGTATGGCGAATGGAAGTCATCAATCTTGACTTATCCAGGCGGACAACGAATGATATTGAGGGGGAGCTTAATAGATTCAGGGATGCGGTGGCAGTATTCAACAATACTACCGAAGCCATCGCCGAGCATCTGGATAGCATGAATTGCATGCGAAAAGTTGATATTGTCAAGGTTCAGGCTCTCATGGTAAATGACGAGTCTCTTCGTCCTAAGATTGAAAACCGTATCCGTAAGGGTATCTCCGCTGAATTTGCAGTCAGCGAAATATGCGATAAGTATATTGAAGAATTTGCTGCCTCTGAAGATTCCACATTGCGGGAATGCTGTGCGGATATCAACGATGTGAAGCTTCGTCTGCTCGGAATACTGCTCGGAGTGAAAGACAATACCATCTACAACGTTGATAACGGAACCGTTCTCGCAGCGAGGGAATTTTCAACAGAAATGCTCTTAAAGATCATTCCCGGAAGTGTTTCGGGAATTATAGCTGAAAAAGGCGGCAAGAATTCCCATGCGGCAATTCTTGCACGCAGTATGTCCCTGCCTGCCGTCTTCAATGTTCCCAATCTTATGGATCGCATCCACGACGGGGAAATCATATTTATCGACGGCAATACAGGTGAAGTTATCTTAGGCTCTTCCTGATTATCTGAGTGATTCTAAAGCCTGCTTAAGATCAGCAATAAGGTCTGACTTATCTTCAAGACCGCAGGACATTCTTATGAGTCCTGCCGGGATTCCTGCTTCTTCAAGCTGTTCATCGGTCATCTGCCTGTGAGTCGAGCTTGCAGGATTTAAGCAGCAGGTTCTTGCATCGGCAACATGGGTTTCGATTGCGGCAAGCTTTAAGTTCTTCATGAACTTTTCTGCCGCAGCCCTTCCGCCTGCAAGTTCAAAAGAAACAACTCCGCAGCCGCCGTTCGGCAAATATTTCTTTGCAAGAGCATGGTATTTATTGCTCTCAAGTCCCGAATAATTAACGTATTTTACTTCCTCACGCCCTTCGAGGAATTCCGCTACAGCCTGTCCGTTTTCCACATGTCTCGCCATCCTCACATGAAGCGACTCCAGACCAAGATTTAATATAAAAGCACTGTTGGGCGACTGTACACAGCCAAAATCTCTCATGAGCTGTGCAACACATTTCGTGATAAATGCACCCTCTCTGCCAAATTTCTCCGCATAGGTGATTCCATGATAGGACTCATCAGGCGTACAGAGTCCGGGGAATTTATCGGCATGGGCCATCCAGTCAAATTTTCCGGAATCAACTATCGCACCGCCGACACAGGAACCATGTCCATCCATATATTTTGTTGTTGAATGAGTTACAATATCCGCACCCCATTCTATCGGACGGCAGTTTACGGGAGTCGGGAAAGTATTATCCACAATGAGCGGTACGCCATGCTCATGTGCTACGCGGGCGAATTTTTCAATATCAAGAACCGTAAGGGCAGGGTTCGCAATGGTCTCCCCGAATACAGCCTTTGTATTCTCCCTAAATGCAGCATTCAGTTCTTCCTCGTCTGCATCAGGCGAAACAAAGGTTGTCTCGATTCCCATCTTCGCCATTGTCACCGCGATCAGATTGAAGGTTCCGCCGTAGATTGACGATGAAGCAACGATATGACCGCCGTTTTCACAAATGTTAAAAAGTGCAAAAAAGTTTGCTGCCTGTCCCGATCCTGTAAGCATTGCAGCAGATCCGCCTTCAAGCTCGGCAATTTTCGCCGCAACCATGTCACAGGTAGGATTCTGAAGTCTCGAATAGAAATATCCGCTTGCCTCGAGGTCGAAAAGCTTTCCCATATCCTCGCTGGTATCATACTTAAAAGTCGTTGACTGTATGATGGGAATCTGCCTCGGCTCTCCGTTTCCCGGAGTATAACCGCCCTGTACACACTTCGTGTTCAATCTGTAATCACTCATAATCATATCTCCTCATATATAAATATCCATAAAATGATGTCAGGGTCAAAAGGTCAAAATCCGATTGTGCTTGCACAAAGAGGATTGAGACCTTGGGACCCGCAAAACACGAGCA
>CAJOPI010000372.1 GCA_905236275.1 uncultured Lachnospiraceae bacterium
GTTCTCTCCTCTTACGACTGCCGTGACATCCATACCGCGGTTTACTGCTTCCTCTGTGATAAGTCTTCCTGCTTTTCCATTTGCTGCAACTACTGCTACGTTCATTTTACATATCCTCCTTATTGTTGTCAATTTCTTTGTTACAACTTTATAATGAGAGAATATCATCACAAAGAGATGTTGTCAACACTTTTATTACAAGTTTTTAAAATGGTCAAAAATAATCAGCAGACAGCTGAAATTAAGCTGTCTGCGGATTATTTCACTTACTCCTATATTCTGTATGAAGGCTCGCAAATCCGCCCTTGAGCAGACATACAAATCTGCCGAAAGAGATGCAAAGGCATTACAACAGAAATTATCCAATGTCATACAATATATGGGCAAAGATACATCTCGCGAACACTCCATGCAACAGGAAAACTCAAATCATAACAAAGACATCACTTGAAAAGAGGGAGTGACATCGCCACTCCCTCCGAAAAACGAATATAATAGGTCTATCCGCATATATTCTTTCATTCTTTTATTCAATAGATTTCTCTACTGTGCAGATAGGTATTCTTATTATCATTCTCTAAGATACTCTACTGTTTCGATGCATGTTCGTTTATCCTCTATCACTTCAAGTATGCCATCCTGCACGAGATGCGCTAACGCCTCGGCATTTTTCTTATCCGTTCTGTATACAACTTTAGCAATCCCCTTGATACCGTTGGAATGAACGAAATTATTCGGCTTTGGATCAATGTTGAAGTAGCTCATAAGGAACGGCATATTGTAATCGTGAGTGAAATAGCACTTGTACTTAAGCTCCCTGTTCTGAGTATCAATACGCTTCAAGTTTTTCATATAAGTTCCTTTTATCCCGACAGAATCCAGATATGCAATCTCCTTTTCCAATCCTCCGGAATCCTTTTCTATACACAGGCTTGTCCATCCCTCGGGCGCATTTGCCCAGAAATCAAATCTGTTCATAAACTCGCCCTTTCCAAAAAACCTCATAATCCTTCTTGACATTGCACTCATGCCACCGTCTTTGAGTAACTCAATATACGGTCCCTCACTGAAATAAATAAGTGCATTCATCGGATTCTTTGTTCTTCCGTATTCTACAGTGAATCCCTTATCCCGCCATTCATTTACAGCCTTATCCAGATCCTTCACGACATATATAACATGACCAAGTCTCATCCCGTCCTCCTTACTTTTCAAGCTTGAACAGCTTAGCCGTCACATTTGATATGATCACCGACAAAACGATCCCGACAATGATCACTGCTACAAGCGCCCAGACAGGGCTTGCTGCCATCAATGAATCCGCATAACCTGCCGGCATCTCCTCTATGGCACATTCATAAGTATACTCTCGGTTAAACCATATCTGTCCGTAGTACCCAAAGCTTGAAAAGCTCATGATAACCGTAGCTATAACATCACCCGTCCAGTTATACTTTGTGATCGCGCGGACAGCTTCTGCCAGTACGGCTATAATAATGACCGGTATCACATGCCACGGGGCCGCATCCTGTATTATCAAAAACAGTAATATCATTCCTACTGCCAGACATACAGGAACGCCCGGTGCCTTGATCCTCCTGCATGCGTGAATAACTATGCCCGACACCAATATGCCCGCAGTGACCTGATAACACACAAACAATACCGGGGTCATCGCACCGGTCACGCATACGATAGCCGTGGCAACTGCATACAACACTGCGTACAGTACCATCCATAACACATTCTTCCTGTTCCATTCTTTCATAATAAAGTTCCTCCCTGTGAGTTAATGATTTTGGTTAGCAATAACTAACCCGTAATACAAAGAAAGTCCCGGTTTCCCGGGATCTTTCAATGTTACCTTTGATTATTTACTTATTCTATTCCATAGATGTCCTTCCATCCCGGATAAAGTAGTTCGCTTACAAATCTCATATGCTTAAGCGCTTCCGTCCTGCCCATATCGTGTCTTACGATCTCAAATACCAAATGTGTATATGCCGTTGCAAGCATGTGCCATTGCATATCGGATATTTCTTTTACCTTCTTTCCGGATGCTTTTAAGATCTCATGGTATCTCTTATCTTCCCGCTCTTCATGTTCGATCATCCTCTCCTCAAAATCTTCATATACCGAGCCCTCGGAGCAGCAGACCAAAAGCTTAAATCCGTCATAGTGTTCAAATATAAATTCTACCCAGAAGGTTGCCCAGTCATCATCAAAAGGATTGTAGGAAGCATCCGATTCCATCTGCTCTTCACCGCTCTGTGCTATCGCATCAAAAGCATCAAGGGTGTCCTTTACCAGAAAATGAAACATATCCTCTTTGCCCTTGAAATGCTTATACAATCCGGCTGTTGTGATACCCACGTTTGCTGAGACACGGTTAAGTGATGCCTTCTCATAACCGTATGCAAGAAACTCTTCTTTCATATACTGTATGATCTTTTTGTTTGTTACGGTCCTATCCTTGGGCAATGCATCACTCCTTAAGTTAATATGATTAACTTATATTAGTTAAACATATTAACTTTTACTTGTCAAGCGTTTTTAATCCACATTCCTAACAAGATCGTACATGAAGCTTTTCTCACCCAGCGTCCTTGTATTTACATGCTCCATTCCGATATGCTTATACTTGTCCTTCTTGATCTTCGCATCTGTTGATACGATCACCGGCAGATTTCCTTTCTTTGCCACTTCAAATGCTGTTTCCACAAGCGGACGCATCAGACCTTTTCCCTGATATGCCTTCTTTATCGCAAGAAGTTCTATCTGGACAAACTGCTTCTTGGAATCCCTATACGCTTTCTCCAGACTGGCTCCGCCTGCCTGAAACCTTTTCATGATCTCTCCGAAATTCTTAAAACCGAGAGCGCGCATCATACGCCACATCATTTTGATCATCGCAACTCCGGGATAGGGATGTGCCGTATCTGTCAATATGATGATCCCTTCCTTTTTATCCGATGTCCCGTAAACAGCATCATATTCATTCGCTGTTCTGATCATGGCGACAAGATAATTTATAAGGCTGCTTCGATCCGGATATCCAGGGTAATAAGGCACCATCCCGATCTCTTCTTCGCCGTAATCATAATAAGCAAAAACCTCAGCGAATTCCCGCATTTCTTTTTCCGTCAGTTTCACTTTGTTAAGCATACTGTCCTCCCTTGAAAACACGATTTTCTTAAAGTATAATCTTCATAAAATGACTTTCAATAATTTCAAAGTCATTATTTGAAAATTCAGGAGAAATATATGCCAAAGATCTTTTCCGATGAAAACAAAGAAGCACTGCGGATCAGGCTTCTTGATGAAGGCTTCGCTATGCTGAAAAGCGGCGGTCTGTCATCCGTA
>CAJOPI010000373.1 GCA_905236275.1 uncultured Lachnospiraceae bacterium
ATATATGTCCTAAACAGGTCGCTTAACCAAATATTCAGTTGTCAAAGATCATTTTTTGAAAATCTATGTCAAAGTTTAAGGTTTTAACCCCAGACTTTTGACGCTTTAATCATACTATAGGAGTTTATATAAATTATGGCTATTGCAGAAAATGTCAGCGGAAAAGAGCTTTATGAGGCAATCATACATTTTGAAGAAAGCGAAGAGGCACAGGAATATTATTACAAAACAATGGATATGACCACAGGGAATAAAAATCCGAATGGTACGGATGAGACGATAAGGGACAGAATCCTTAAAGCCTATGCCATACTTTTTTGCGAGGATTACGAACTGGAAGCGGTTGAAAAAGCCGACGCGGATAAGGTTGCCGCCACTGCTGACAGGCTCTATATCAATTCAGCCTCCTATGACCCTCAGCACTGGTATCGCATGAAATATCATTTTCCGGTAATAGACGAGGATAATTATGACAGATTCGCAGGTGCACAGACAACGAACGGAGAGATCATCGCCTCTCTCTGGGAGGACGACGGTGACCCGGACAAAAAGGTGTCTTATCTCTGCAATTTAAGACAGGATCTTCAAAACACTTTTTCAAAACTAAAGCTTAACGGAATAATCCTGAAACAGCGCGGCAGTCTTGCCATCGCAGCAGAAAGGATAGAATGCGACCTCTATGACTGGCTCAAAAATAAGGATAAATCAAAATACAGCTACTTAGGAGAATACATGAACCAGTACAGCTGGTCAGAATATTACCATTCCGAGCTTGATGAGATTTATTCCAAAGAAAAAGAAATCAGACAGTGATTTTTAAGTCAGCTGTCTGATTTCCTTATTTTAAAAATTCCCTTTCAGTAACGGATAAAAGCTCTTGAACTTCCGGTATTTTTCTTCATATTTACCGACAAGCTCCGGATCGGGCTCTATGGTTTCCACAACCTTTACGATTGCTTTGGCTGCCGCCTCCACATTTTCGTAGTCACCGCAGCCTACCGCCGCAAGCATTGCCCCGCCAAGAGCCGGGCCCTGCTCATTTTCAATGACATCGATCTTCAGGTTCATGATCGACGCTGCAAGTTTCTTTGAAAGAACTCCTCTCGAACCGCCGCCGCAGATTTTACTTCTCTCTATTTTTAATCCAAGCCCTCTTGCCACTTCAAGTGAATCCCTCAGACCAAACATTATTCCTTCAAGCACCGCAAGACTCATTTCTTCTCTTGTGGTATCCATGCTCATACCGATAAATGCTCCCCTTGCAGTAGGATCATTATGCGGTGAACGCTCTCCCATCAGATAGGGCAGGAAGAATACCTGATTTTCACCAAGGCTTCCGATTCTCCCCTCTTCTCCGGCATAATCATCTGTCTTCAAGATATCTTCGAACCACCACTTTTTACAGGAAGCCGCACTGAGCATACATCCCATAAGGTGGAATTTTCCGTCTGCATGATCAAAGGCGTGAAGCACGTTATTGCTGTCAACTCTGAATTCCCCGCTTGAAATAAAAATTGTTCCGGAGGTTCCGACTGAAATGTTGCATTCACCTTCACCTACAGTACCGGTTCCGACAGCCGCTGCCGCATTATCTCCTGCTCCTGCAACGACTTTTACATTTTTTTCAAGCCCCAGTTCCGCTGCAATTTCCGCCTTCAGCTCCCCAACAGGCTCATAGCTCTCGTAAAGCTTCGGCATGACCGATTCATCAATGCCGCAGATATCAAGCATCTCTTTACTCCAGCATTTATGCGCCACATCAAGAAGAAGCATTCCCGACGCATCAGAATAATCTGTTGAATGAACTCCCGTCAGCCTGTAATTTATGTAATCCTTCGGGAGCATGATTTTTTTAATCCTGTCAAAATTCTCCCTCTCATGCTTTTTCATCCAGAGGATTTTCGGTGCGGTAAAGCCTGCAAATGCAATATTTCCAACATACTTCGAAAGCTTATCCCGACCTATATCATTGTTTAAGTAATCAGTTTCCTCTATCGTTCTTCCGTCATTCCAAAGAATACAGGGACGAATTACCTCATCATTTTCATCAAGAACCACAAGGCCATGCATATGTCCGCCTGCGCCTATGCCGGCAATCTCCTTCTTATCCGTATCTGCCGTAAGTTCCTTTATACCCTTCATTACCGCCTCATACCAGTCAAGCGGATTCTGCTCCGACCATCCCGGATGCGGATAACTCACAGGATATTCCTCCGAAACAACCTTAACTATCGTTCCGTCCGCTTTCATAAGCATAAGCTTAACCGCGGAAGTTCCAAGGTCAACTCCAATATAATTCATCGCAATCCTCCCAAAAGTGAAATTTTCTTTCCCTGTCAATTATACAGAAAAATCACAGGGGAGTGCAATACTCTACTATTTGATAGCATTTTTTACTCTATAAGTCCAGTCTCAAAGCATAAACGGATGCGTGTTTACACGCAAATCTGTTTATGCTTTAGAGACGACAACAT
>CAJOPI010000374.1 GCA_905236275.1 uncultured Lachnospiraceae bacterium
AAGTAAGCTGCCCTGAAAAATCCGACAGCCTTTATCTTACTCGTGCAAAGCACCGCAAGGGCAAGACCGACGACATTTACCAATATCATATTTACCAATACAAACAGTATGGTAAGTAAGAAAGACCAGAGAAACTCCTTCTCCCTGAACATCGCCGCGTAATTATCAAGCCCTACAAATCCGGTCATCCTTACGCCGTTCCAGTCTGTTGTCGAGTAAAAAAGTCCGAGTCCGAAAGGAATGATCACCGTAACGGCGAAACAGAAAAGAAGCGGAAAGAGAAAAATGATATTTATTATAGTCCTGTGATGTTTTTTTGTAGGGAAGAGATACAGGCCTGCGAAAAATACGATTATGCCCGCTATCAGAAGCCCTCCCCTGAAGGAAAGCTTACTTCCGGTAAAATCGAGTATCAGTGCCGTCAGCACCCCCGCTATTCCGGCCAAAAGCAAAATTAAGGATAAGGAAGCATTTGCTGTTTTACCGTTTTTCATAATTAACTCCTATCTTTTTGAAAAAAAGGGACGGTTTTTCAGCCGTCCCCTTATAAAACCGATCATCAGTTAGCATAAGCTGATTCCGTAACCTGCTTGAAGGTAGAAATAAATGCGTCCTTATCCATCGAGCCTGCTGCAAAGTCCGCAAATACCTGACCTGTATAGTTCTGAGCATAGCCCTCTTTCATGCTGAGCCAGTGCCATGCCGATGTCTTGCCCTCTGCCGTGTAGTCGGAGATCGTCTGTGCAAACGGGTCAGATGCAACATAGCTGCAGGACTTGTAAGGGCTGATAAAGCCTGCTTCCATTACAAGAACTTCCTGTGCCGGGTCAGTTGTAAGCCACTGCAGAAATGCTTCCGCATCAGCTACGTTACCATCCTTGTATACTGCCCACCATGAAGGCGAATTTGTAAGGATCGTATCAATGCCTTCCTCAAATGCATAAGGAATCATGCCGCACTTAAAGCTTCCTGCTTCCTTATAGGCATCAGCATCATCACCGGTCATTGTCGCACCGATCCATGAACCCTGTGTTACAAATGCATATTTGCCTGATGCAAAGTTGAGTATCTGCTGGTCGTAGGTTCCTGAAACAAGGAGTGCCTGATCCGCATACTTGTTGAAGAGTTCAACCATGGATGCAAAATCAGCAAATCTCGCATCGTCAAGCTTTCCTCCGTCATTGAGCATATCAATATAGGTTGAGTCGTCACGTGCAAGACCGGAATCAAGATAGTTTGCAAATAAGTGGTTTCCGGTTGACCAATAGAGATTTACCGGCTCTGCATAGTATCCGATAACCGCTGTAAGTCCAAGCTCATCCTTCTTTGAATCGATAGTCTCGAAAGCCTTCTGCATTGACTCAGGTCCGGTAATCGATTTCGGATCCACACCTGCCTTCTCAAGGATATCCGCATTATATGCAAGTCCTACTGCCTCTGTCGTGTAAGGGAATCCTATAACCCCACTGTCATCCTTGTAGGCGGCATCCGTGTCACTTACCCATGCCTGATCACTCATATCCTGGAGAAGTCCGTCCCAGTTTGCGAAGTCCGTAGCACCTCCGCAGACGAAAATATCAGGCATATTGTCTGACTGATAATATCCCTTAAGCTCACCCTGGATATCAACACCGCCTCCCATGGACTCGATCTCAACATGCACACCCGATTCCTTTTCGTACATCTCGGCAAGCTTCTTTAACTGTGCGTCTACCTCAATCTTTCCGTTTACAAGACGGATGGAACTGCCCGTGGAAGCTGCCCCACCGCCCGAAGACTCTGTTCCCGAAGCAGGTGCTTCCGTTCCGCCGCCTGCATTGTCTCCGCCTGCTGCTCCGCCACATGCCACAAGGCTTGAAGCCATCAGGCACGCCATGATTGCTGCAACTAATTTTCTCTTCATAATACTTACCTCACCTTCCTTAAATGTATTTTCAGGGCAATACCGCCCTAACTACCCAGCTGATCCGTCCTCCTGCCGCGTCCGGAATTTCCCTTGAAGGGACATTTTCTATCAAACCTCCCAAACAGCGGCAAACCATGGTTTCAGTGTCATACTGTCTCGCAGGTATGCATCCTTATAGTTTGATACCAGAAGTGACTTCTCCTTTACGAATTCGGACTTATAACCCACTTCCTTATCGGTCAGATTACAGAGGACGAAGATTTTCCTTCCGTCAAGTTCCCTTGTATAGGAGAAGATCTCACTGCTGTCTGTATCCAAAAGTCTGTATCTTCCGTAAACTATCAGGTCTGACCATTCGCTTCTGCGCCTCAGCGCGACAAGCTTTTTATAGTAGTGGAAAACCGAGTTTTTATCCTTTAATTCCGCTTCGGCATTGATTTCCTTATAATTCGGGTTCACCATTATCCAGGGTTTTCCCGTCGTGAAGCCTGCATTTTCCGTCGCATCCCACTGCATCGGAGTCCTGGCGTTGTCCCTGCCCTTTGCCTCTATTCCGGCCATCATATCCCCGGCCGTCATTTTTCCGCTGCCGACAAGGTCCTTATAAGCGTTGATTTCCTCTATGTCCCTGCAGTTTTCTATCTTTCCGAACCTACAGTTTGTCATGCCGAGTTCCTCGCCCTGATATATATAAGGCGTTCCCTTCATGAAGTGAAGCACGGTTGCCACTGCCTTCGCGGAAATCGGAGATTCGTCTCCAAGTCTCGAAGCTATCCTCGGCTGGTCATGGTTATCCCAAAAGAGTGAATTCCACGCCTTTCCTTCAAGCTCATTCTGCCATTTGCTTAAATTTGCCTTTAGCTCCTTTAAGTCAAACCTTCTGTCAGACCATTTTCCATGCTCATCATAATCAAGTCCGACATGCTCGAACTGGAAGACCATGTTAAGCTCTTTCCCGTCAAGCGAGGCATATTTCTTTGCCTCCTCGATCGTGACACCTGCACACTCCCCTACTGTCATGATGTCATATTTGGAAAGAACCCTCCTGTTCATCTCCTGCAGATATTCATGGACGTGCGGACCATTCGTCGTGTTCTCCAATCCGCCGAATCCGGAATTTCCCTCAATCTTCCCATCCGGCAGTCCCTCAACCTTGGAAATCATCGAAATTACATCCATCCTGAACCCGTCAATGCCCTTCTCGCACCACCAGGTCATCATACTGAAGACTTCATCCCTTACCCTGGGATTGTCCCAGTTCAGGTCAGGCTGCTTTTTCGAAAAGCAGTGGAGATAATACATCCCGGTCTTCTCATCGTACTCCCATGCAGAACCCGAAAAACAACTCCCCCAGTTATTCGGTGTACCGCCGTCTTTTCCCTCTCTCCAGATGTAGAAGTCACGCTTATCGTTATTTTTCGAGGACCGGCTTTCCACAAACCACGGATGTTCGTCCGAGGTATGATTGACCACCAGATCCATAACAATCTTTATCCCCAGTGCATGTGCCTCTTCCAGAAGCCTGTCAAAATCATCGAGCGTCCCGAATTCATCCATGATGTCCTGATAATCTGATATATCATATCCGTTATCATCATTCGGCGACTTGTATACCGGGCTTAGCCAGATAACGTTTATTCCCAGCTCATGCAGGTAATCAAGTTTGCTTCTGATACCGTTCAGATCTCCTATCCCGTCCGAATTGGAATCACAGAAGGATCTGGGGTAAATCTGATATACAACGCTCTCTTTCCACCAGTTTTTTTCCATTTCAATCTCCTGTCCGTACTTACAGAGTAAACCCTTTATGACAACCCCTTTCGGTTACGCGAGTAACCTTATGCATTTAAGTTAATACAGACCGGAGATAATGTCAAAGGTTATGCATATAACTATCATATTATAACATATTTCGTATATCATTTTTATCTATTTTTACCAAATAATTGTACTTATTTTGCAACATTCGGTTTTGCACAATCTTAATTTTCGAACCTCCTGCATGACTTTCGTACAACAAGTTCAACGGGAAGCTTGACATTGTGCTCAACCTTCCTGCCCTTTATCATGCGCATCATGCTCTTTACGGCTATTATCGCCTTCTCTTCCACATTCTGTCTGATAGTGGTCAGCTCAGGGATTGAGAATCTCGAAAACGAAATATCATCATAACCCGAGACCGATATATCGTCGGGAACCCTGATACCTTCCTTCGTAAAATAATTTATAAGCTGCAGCGCGTAATAATCAGACACACAGAAAACCGCCGTATGCTTTTTTATCTCAGGATAAACCCTATCAAGCCCGTCCTGGAATTTCTCCTTGTTGATGTCCACTATGTAATGGGAATCCTCATCAAGGACTATTCCCCTCTCCATATAGGCCTGCCTGAAGCCCCTCCACCTATGGCGGTTGACTTCCAGATCGCTGTCATCAAGCATCGCCGCATTTTTATGTCCAAGCTCCAGAAAATGCTGACCCATAAGATAGCCGCCGTTAAAGTCATCAATAAATATCTGCACAAGCCTGTCATACTCATAGACAAAAGAAGCATCGATCGTTACGACAGGCTTCAAAAACTGGCTGCCTATCTCGATCATCATTTCTTTCAGGTGGTTACAGAGTATAAGCCCGTCAAGATTCCATCGCATCGCGTCCCTGACAATATCCTCAGGTGACTGGTCAAGAAGGACAAGCATATATTTGTCATTCTTCCTGAACTCCCTTTCCAGATATGAAAAAAGAACGCCGAAATAAGGATCGGCCATGATGTTCTTATTGTAACCATGGTTCATAACCACGACCCCGATCAGACCGGAGCTTCTGCTGACCAGGGACAGGGCGGACTGGTTTGATATATAGCCGCTGTCCTTTATCTCCGCCTCTACCCTTTCCCTGACCTCCCTGGATACCTTTTCATGTCGCCCATGCAGTACATACGAAACCGTCGCCGTACTTACCCCGCACCTTTCCGCAATATCTTTTATTCTTATCATTTTTATATATACCCCCGTAAAGACACTTAACTTTAGTTATACGTATAACTTATTTACCTGTCAATAGTTTTATGGTAGTTTTTTTATTAACCAGGAACTTAATCCGACCAGATAAGTTATATGAGTTACCCGTAAAACAGAGGTATTTATTCACGAATTTCAGGAGGAACATTATGAAAGAAAAATGGTGGCATAATAAGGTTGCATATCAGATTTATCCGAAGAGCTTTAACGACTCAAACGGGGACGGCATCGGCGATATCAGGGGAATCATCGAAAAACTTGACTATCTGGAAGAACTCGGGATCGACCTTCTCTGGCTCTCTCCCATATACTGCTCACCCCTTGCGGATCAGGGCTATGATATATCGGACTATTACAATATAGACCCCCGCTTCGGAACGATCGAAGATCTGGAAGAGCTTATCGCAGAGGGAAAGAAAAGAAAGATAGGTATAGTAATGGATCTGGTCGTTAACCACTGCTCCGACGAGCACGAATGGTTCAAAAAGGCCTGCGAGGATCCGGACGGACCTTTCGGAAAGTTCTTTTACATCAAAGATTACAAGGACGGCGACGAACTCCCCTGCAACTGGAGAAGCTACTTCGGAGGTCCCTGCTGGGATTTTCTTCCCGGACATGATGACAAGGTCTACCTTCATGTCTTCCACAAGAAGCAGCCTGACCTGAACTGGGAAAATCCTCTCCTCAGAAAAGAGATTTATAAGATGATAAACTGGTGGCTCGACAAGGGCATTGCCGGATTCAGGATTGATGCCATAATCAATATCAAGAAAAAGCTGCCCTTTTCAAACTATCCTGCTGACAGGGGCGACGGTCTCTCCTCGATAAATAATATGCTTAAAGAGGCAAGCGGCATCGGAGAGTTCTTAAATGAAATGGCTGACGAATGCTTCAGAAAGCATGACTCCTTTACCGTAGGCGAGGTATTCAACGAAAAGGACTCCGAACTTCCACTTTTCATAGGCGATAACGGTTACTTTTCAACCATGTTTGATTTTTCAACAACATTTATAGATGAAACCGATACCGCTACGATCGAGCCTGTTGACAATCTGGCTGAAAAATACAAAAAGGCATTTTTCAAGTCACACAAAAGGGTGGAAGGAATAGGGCTGCTCTCCAACATCATCGAAAATCACGATGAACCCAGGGGAGTTTCAAGATATATTCCCAAAGAGGACTTAACTGACAAGAGTAAAAAAATGCTTGCGGGATTGTATTTCCTTATGCCGGGAATACCCTTTATTTATCAGGGACAGGAAATCGGAATGGAGAACCTTTCCGGGGTGAAGAGTTTAAAAGAGCTTGATGACTGTGCGAATCCCGACCTTTATACACGCGCTGTAGAGGATGGGCTTTCAGAAGAGGATGCCCTCAAATATATTGCAAGGTGGACAAGGGACAACGCGAGAACTCCCTTCCAGTGGTCGGACGAGAAAAACGCAGGCTTCAGCGAGGGCGAGCCATGGCTTATGCTTAATCCGAATTACAAAGAGATAAATCTTGCGAAGCAGAAGGATGATTCGAATTCCGTTTTCAGCTTTTATAAGAAGCTTATAGCACTCAGGAAAAATCCCGAATACGCGGAGGCTATAGTCTATGGGGAATTTGAACCCTATCTTGCGGAGCAGAAAAACCTCATGAGCTTTAAGCGCATTGACGGCAAGACGGTCCTCATTGCCGCAAACTATCAGAAGGAAGCCCAGACCGTCGCGCTTGACAGACCGATAAAATCAGTACTTCTCTCCAACACGGAAGAAATAAACTATGACGGCGAAAGCCTCAGGCTAAACGGCTATGACTTCATCGTTGCGGAGCTTAGGAACTGTTCATAAATAATTTGAACAATTTGCGCAGCAAACATTTTCATGTGCAAAGCAGAAAACGTAGGCGTAGCAGGCTACGTCGAGGCTTTCTGATGAAAGAAGGCTCAGCAGATAGATTTGTCGTTCACTCAGCATATAGTTCCCCTCATGGCATAAATGCCTGTACTTAAAAATAAAATAAATGGAACATCTTCTTAATGATAGCAAAAGGGAATGTACTATTTCAAGTACACTCCCTAAAATAATTTTGAAAATACTTTAACTCGTTTATTGAATATATCTTACACTCTACAGCCCTTGTATTTATCTGTTTTTAGCTGCAATCTTCGCATCAAGGCTTCTGCGGATTTCCGTATTCTTCTCTTCATTCAGCGGATAGAAGAAAAGAGGGATAAGTGCGATAAGATAGAAAATACCAAATATAAGATTGGCAGAAATATTTATGCCTTCCATAGCTTTTGCCGTCTGCATTGCATTCGCAACGTAACCGAAAGCACCCATGATAAGGAGGGCAACTGCGGGACCGATGGCATTTCCGATTTTTGTTGAAAGCGAAATTGCCGCATAAGCGATACCGTCAGTCCTTACTCCGATTTTATCCTCCTGATAATTGATGGCTTCAGGTGTCATTGACATCGGGATCGGGAAACTGAAGCAGAAGAAACCGTAAAGTGCGTGAAGCGCGATTATGGCACCGATATTTGACACAGGTGCGGCATAAATTGCAATAAGTGTGATGCCCGCTCCGATATAACCGATAGCGGTGAGGCGCTTTTTGCCGAATTTCAGAACAAAGTTCTTCGTAAGTATGATACCCACAACCGTCATCAGTGACGGAAGCGCCATGAATACGCTGATCATATCAGGACGCTGAACAACATAGATTATATAATAAACTACTACCCCCATGCGTCCGAAGAAAGCAAACATCTGACACATCATCATTGCGAAAATAAGCATGAGCGGCTTATTTGAAAGCACTGCCTTAAGGCTCTCTCCGGCTGATATTTTCGAATTGTCATTAACCGGTTTAACGACTTCCTTACAGTTCGCATATACAAAATAGAACATCGGAATCGAAATCGCGGAATAAATTATGATCGTCGTAAGATAGCCTTTTCCGGTCATGCCCTGTCCGCCGGAAACCGCCCGGATTATAATTGGCGAGATTGCAGAAAGAAGCACCGAGCTAAGGTTCGTACCCATCATTCTCCAGCTTGTAAGCTGCGAGATGTCCTCAGCATTTGTTGTCATTACAGTTGAAAGTGAGCCGTAGGAAAGATTAACAGCAGTGTAGAGCATTCCATAAATGATATAGGTCACAGCCGCATAAACCGCCCCGTTTGAGCCTCCGAAGGTCGTAAAGGTCATGACAGCCGCAAGCGCAAGCAAAGGTGTGAAATAAAAAATATAAGGTCTGAAACGTCCCTTCTTACTGTTCGTTCTCTCTGCAATCATTCCAAACATCGGATCATTTACTGCATCCCACACCCTCGCGATAATCATTATCAGCGATACGACTGCAGGTGCAAGTCCGACAACGTCTGTGTAGAAGATCGACAGGTAACTTCCTATAAAGGTGTTGATGAGATTACTTGCGAAATCCCCCATACCATAAGCAAAAAGTGTTTTCCTGCTTAATCTGCCCTCATTTGTTTTTTCGATACTCATCGTATTGTAAACAACATTTTCCATTTTTTCTATCCCCATATAAACCATCAACAGTCATCATTCCGCTGCCTATTCCCCTGACCGGCAGCAGAC
>CAJOPI010000375.1 GCA_905236275.1 uncultured Lachnospiraceae bacterium
ACCGGGTCTGTCCTCAAGACCGATAACTGAAACTCTTGTTGCATTTTTCTCTGCAGCTACACCGCTGACAAGCATTCCTTCCACTTTAACTACCTCCTTAATTGTAGTACCTTCTGATTCATTTAGACTTGAACGTACCACAAGAGGCACGTTATATTTCTTGGCAAGCTCAACCGAACGGTTATGAAGTACGCCTGCTCCAAGTGTTGCAAGGTCAAGCATTTCATCATAAGTAATCTCGTTCATTTTGCGGGCATTCGGCACGATTCTCGGGTCGGCTGTAAATACTCCGTCCACATCAGTGTAAATCTCGCACATATCCGCTCTCAAAGCCGCCGCAAGCGCTACAGCGGTAGTATCGGAGCCGCCGCGTCCGAGCGTTGTATAGTCGTCATATTTATTCACTCCCTGGAATCCGGTAATCACCACGATCTTCTTATTATCAAGCTCATGCCGGATACGTTCTGTGTCAATCCTCTTAAGTCTTGCATTTCCATAAGACCTTGAGCTGTGCATGGCTACCTGGAATGCATTCAGCGAAATCGCAGGAACATTAAAATAATGAAAAGCCATACTCATAAGTGCAACAGATGTCTGCTCTCCCGTTGTGAGAAGCATATCAAGCTCTCTCTTCGGCGGATTGGGATTTATCTCCTTTGCCATATTGATAAGCACATCCGTCTGCTTTCCCATTGCCGAAAGCACTACAACCACCTGATTTCCTGCGCGGTAATCATCAAGGCATCGTCTTGCCACATTAAAAATACGTTCTTTGTTTGCGACGGAAGTTCCGCCAAACTTTTTTACTACAAGCATTCCCGCTTCCTCCCTGTAACTTCTATGTCTTAATCAGTCTCGAATAACCTTTTTATGAGCATGGGACCTTCGGCTAAATAAAGCCCTGATGCCTCGGCTTCTCTCTCGTTGTAATTCCATTCCCTGCTTAATTCCTTTGATGAGTCATATATCATAAAAGGAACTGCCTCCGAAGAATGGGTTCTTATTTCAATCGGAGTGGGGTGGTCGGGAAGTATCGCCATTCTGAAATCCTCACCCGCTGCCTTCAGACCGTCCACAACCCTTTTTATAACTCTTTCATCAAGCCTTTTTATTGACTCAACCTTCTTCTCAACGCTGCCCTGATGACCCATTTCGTCAGGTGCTTCCACGTGTATATAGGCAAAATCAAAGCCTTCCTCTGTGAGAGCCCTTATCGCCGCATCTGCCTTTCCTTCATAATTTGTATCAAGACCGCCGTTCGCACCTTCGACGATTTTCACCTCCATCGAAGAGCCTATGGCGATACCTTTAAGCAGGTCAACAGCCGAAATCATAACTCCCTTTTTGCCGGTCTTTTCCTCAAAGGGTGAAAGCATCGGTTTCGTCCCTGCTCCCCAGAACCAGCAGCAGTTGGCAGGATTTAAGCCCTTTTTCTTACGCTCGAGATTCATGGGATGATTTTTAAGTATCTCATAGCTCCTTTCCATCATTCCCCTTAAAGCTTCATCAGAAGGGAGATATTCACCTATCACCTGTCCTAAATGGTCGTGTGGCTGCGAAAGCTCCACAACCTCGCCCTTATCCCATATAAGACAATGTCTGTAGCTCGTTCCCACATAAAACTTATAGGTCTCGTTTTCAAGCTCTTCCCTGACGGCATCGAGGAGTACCGCACAGTCTTCGGTAGAAATCTCTCCGGAGCTGTGGTCTAAGATTGTCTGTTCCGCAAAGCTTTTTCCCTCATCCTCCGTAAGCGTAACTATATTGCATCTCAGGGCAACATCGCTGTCCTTCATGGGAACCCCGATAGAAAGCGCTTCAAGCGGAGACCTCCCCGAATAATATTTTTTCGGGTCATAGCCCAGTACCGAAAGGTTCGCCGTATCAGAACCCGGCTTCATACCTTCGGGGATGGTATGCAGAAGACCTATTTCGGATTTCTTCGCAAGTATATCCATCGTCGGTGTTTCTGCCGCTTCGAGAGCTGTCCTTCCTCCGAGGCTTTCAATGGGACGGTCAGCCATTCCGTCACCTAAGACCAAAACGTATTTCATAATCTCCTCCGTATTGCTAAGCCCTTATACAGTCATATCCTTTATCCTGATACGGCTGATAACACCGCCGAATTTTTCAACCCTCGACTCAAATTCCTTCTCGCTCATCCTTTCACTGATAAAGCCTGCTTCGTCTGCCTTGCCTTCGAGCTCGATAATCTTTTCGGGGTTCATGAGGCTCTTTGCCTTATCAAGATTTTCCTTCTTTACCCTTACGAAAAATCTTCTCTCTTCGTTCTCAACGGATGCAATATCAAGCTGCTTCGGGTTCCAGTTGAAGATCAGTGTACGACCGAGATGTCTTACTTCGTCAACCACGTCGGATACAACCGCACTTGCTGTAGGAAGCGAGCCTGCGCCTGCGCCGTAGAACATTGCATAGCCAAGCATATTTCCATGAACCAGTATAGAATTATAAACCCCGTTTACCGCATAAAGGGGAGTAGAAGCATCTATAAGGAAGGGCGAAACAAGGGCGTAGCAATGCTTTTCCCCGTCAACTACGGTCTTTCTGCTTGTTGCAAGGAGCTTGATCTTCATGCCCAAAGTCTTGGCATAATCGATATCGTCCTTGCTTATCTTTGTGATACCTTCCGTATAAATTTTCTTATAGTCAGCTGTTCTGCCATAGGCAAGCGATGAGAGGATTGCAAGCTTTCTTACCGCATCATAGCCCTCAACGTCAGCCTCCGGATTTCTTTCGGCATAGCCCATTTCCTGTGCTGATTTAAGGACTTCCTCATAGCCTAAGCCCTTTTCAGTCATCTCAGTTAAAATATAGTTTGTTGTTCCGTTAAGGATACCTGTAATCTCATCTACATCATCAGCCGTAATCGAGCTGTTAAGCGGTCTGATGATCGGGATACCGCCGCCGCAGCTTGCTTCGAAGAGATAATTTACATTATTTGCATGAGCTGTGGCAATGAGCTCGGGACCGAACTCCGCAACGAGCTCCTTATTCGAAGTACATACGCTCTTTCCCTCTTCAAGTGCTGCCTTTGTAAATTCATAAGCAGGATGAAGTCCGCCCATAACCTCGACTACGACACGCACCTCCGGGTCTTTTAATATAACATCAAAATCATGCACGATTTTTTCCTGTATCGGGTCTCCCGGGAAATCCCTCAGATCAAGGACATATTTAATTTCTATTTCTTCTTTTGCCTTATTGTTTATAATCTTTTGGTTTTTTGTCAGAACCTCAACTACTCCGCTTCCTACCGTACCATAACCAAGCACTGCTATTTTTGTCATCTATTTTTCCTTCCTTTCAAAAAATTATTTCGTTTATCCTTTAAGCAAGGCTTTTTCCTAAAATTTTAACCGACTGGACACCATTCTTTTCACTCATGGCTTCCACCATTGAAGAAACATCCTCTGTATCATTAAGAACCTGAACCGATATCGTAAGTGATGCAATTCCGTTTATCGGTATTGACTGATGAATGGTCAGTATATTTGCCTTCGAGTCCGCAACCGCCTTCAGCAGCTCCGACAAAAGCCCTGGCTCATCATCCATCTGAACCGAAAGTGTAATTGTCGTCCCTTTGGTCGTATCATGAAAGGGCAAAATATCATCTTTATATTTATAAAAGGAACTTCTGCTTATTCCCACAGCTTCCGTCGCTTCCTGAACACTCTGAACCTTTCCGGACTCTATAAGCTTTTTTGCATTTACCACTTTTATAAGCACTTCCGGTATGGCACGCTCTGTTACAAGAAAATAGTTTTTTCCTTCTTCCAAGATTTTCCTCCGTACTTTTGCACTGTTCGCTCTCGGTGTACAAATGTGCGTCAATGAAAGATATAATAACACAGTATTTAATTAAATGCAAGATATAAACAAAAAAAGCATTACATTTTCAGTCAATATTAATAAAATGATGTCAGGGTCAAAAGTCATCATCCATGGCAAGCTTGCTTGCCAGTGGGTGAATGACTTTTGACCCTGGCATCATATAATACTGATTGAAATGTAATGCTTAAAAACCTATTGTGCAGCCTTTCCTCCGTTTGCTTTCCAAACGAGATAGCCGTTTATGAAGGGGTCAAGATTTCCGTCGAGGACGCTGTCTGCCTGCGCCATTTCAACGCCGGTTCTCAGGTCCTTAACGAGCTGATAGGGCTGAAGGAAATACGAACGTATCTGTGAGCCCCATGCGTTATCTTTAACCTCGCCGCGGATTTCAGAAAGCTTCTCCGCGTTGTTTTCATGTGCAAGCATAAGGAGCTTTGCTTTGAGCATCTGCATTGCCTTGTCCCTGTTCTGGAACTGTGACCTTTCGTTCTGGCAGGTAACTACAATACCTGTCGGCAGATGGGTTATTCTGATAGCGGACGAGGTCTTATTTATGTGCTGTCCGCCGGCACCTGATGAACGATAGGTATCAACCCTGATATCTTCAGGTCTTACTTCTATGTCGATATCCTCTTCTATATCGGGCATAACATCAAGAGATACAAATGAGGTCTGTCTTTTTCCCTGCGCATTAAAGGGTGAGATTCTTACCAGACGGTGCACGCCCTTTTCAGCCTTTAAGTAGCCATATGCGTTCTCTCCGTTTATCTGGAAGGTTGCACTTTTCAGTCCTGCTTCATCACCGTCAAGGGAGTCGAGAACCTCTACTGTAAAGCCATGTCTTTCAGCCCATCTGCTATACATTCTGAATAGCATGCTGCACCAGTCGCAGGACTCCGTTCCGCCTGCGCCCGCATTGAGCCTCAATATGGCATTATCGGTATCGTACTCTTCCGAAAGAAGGGTTTTTATCCTGATTTTCTCATAAGACTCAAGGAAGGACTCATGCTCTGACTTTATTTCAGGTATCATTGTCTCATCGTTCTCGTCGTTTGCCATGTCTATCAGGTCAAATATATCGTTGAACTGACTTTCAAGCGTATTGTAGGTCTCTACATCGTTTTTCAGGTCTCCGAGTTCTTTTGACTGTTTCTGGCTCTTTTCAGGGTCATCCCAAAAGCCCGGTTCAGCCATCAAATGATTTAACTCGTCTATCCTGTTTGCCTTATTCTCCAAATCAAGCGATACCTTCAGCTGTTCAAGCGGTTCCCTATACTGTTCCAATTCGAGTTTAATATTATCTAACTCTAACATTTATTTCCTTTCTGTCATTGTACACATCAAGCCATCAATCTAAGCCTCTGCAAAACTGTAATCATATCTCCAATGGCACTCTGCCTACAGTATCAGCGAGTGTCTTACTTCTCTAACGACATTCCCGGGCGGCCATGACAATTTTTATATTTCTTTCCGCTTCCGCAGGGGCAGAGGTCGTTCGGATAAATCTTCTTCTCTGCGCGCTTCTTAGGTCCCTTTGCAACCGAGTCGTCCTTATTCGTTCCTGTAACCTTTGCTACCTGTTCTCTTTCAACCTTCTGCTCTATCCTGATGTGCATGAGAAGTCTTACCGTATCTTCCTTTATTGCACCTGTCATGGCATCAAACATATCAAAGCCGGCTGTACGGTACTCTACAACGGGGTTCTTTTGGGCAAATGCCTGAAGACCGATACCCTGTCTCAGTTGCTCCATATCGTCGATGTGGTCCATCCACTTGCGGTCAATTACCTTTAGGAGAACGACACGCTCTATCTCACGAAGGTGTTCGGGCTCAGGGAACTCGGACTCCTTACCCTCATAATATTTCACAGCCTGCTCTTTAAGCCTGTGAACGAGCTCACCCTTATTTAAGCCTTTTATGTCAGGGCTCTTTACAGGTGCAAGAGGAATTATCGGAAGAAGGAGTTCATTAAGCTCCTTTAAGTCCCAATCGTCCGGTCTCTGGTCTTCACCAATGCAGGTGTCAACCGCACTCTCCACAAGGTCTGTAATCATCTTGTAAATAGAGTCTCGCATGGACTCCCCGTTCAGAACCTTATTTCTCTCTGCGTAGATGATTTCTCTCTGGTCGTTATTTACAGCATCATAATCAAGAAGGTTCTTACGGATGCCAAAGTTGTTATCCTCTATCTTCATCTGAGCCTTTTCAATGGCTCTTGTAAGCATTCCATGCTCAATCTGCTCACCCTCAGGAACGTTCAGTGCCTCGAAAGCGGCCATAAGCCTCTCCGAGCCGAAAAGTCTCATGAGGTCGTCTTCAAGTGAGATGTAAAATCTTGAAACACCCGGGTCTCCCTGACGTCCTGCACGTCCTCGGAGCTGATTGTCGATACGTCTTGACTCATGCCTTTCGGTTCCGATAATCATAAGTCCGCCGGCAGCCCTTGACTCTTCATCAAGCTTGATATCAGTACCACGTCCTGCCATGTTCGTTGCAATGGTAACTGCGCCATGCTGTCCCGCCTGTGCAACTATCTCGGCTTCCTGCTCATGGAACTTTGCATTGAGGACGTTATGCTTGATGCCCTTTCTTCTAAGGAGTCCCGAAAGCTCTTCCGATGCCTCGATAGTTATAGTACCCACAAGGATAGGCTGTCCTGTCTCATGTATGCGGACAATCTCGTCAACGATTGCATTGAGCTTTTCCTTCTTCGTCTTAAATACCGCATCCTGAAGGTCTTTTCTTGCAATCGGCTTGTTTGTGGGAATGGTAATAACGTCCATGCTGTAAATCTCGCGGAACTCGCGCTCCTCGGTTGCAGCAGTACCCGTCATTCCTGCCTTTTTATCGAATTTATTGAAGAAATTCTGGAAGGTAATCGTTGCAAGAGTCTTGCTCTCTCTCTTAACCTTTACGTGCTCCTTTGCCTCGATTGCCTGATGAAGTCCGTCCGAATAGCGGCGTCCGGGCATGATACGTCCCGTAAATTCATCAACTATCAGAACCTCGTCATCCTTTACCACATAATCCTTATCGCGGAACATGAGGTTGTGTGCCCTCAAAGCAAGGATAATACAATGCTGGATTTCAAGATTTTCCGCATCTGCAAGGTTTTTAATGTGGAAGAATTTCTCAACCTTTGCAACACCCTGTTCTGTTAAGTTTACGACCTTATCCTTTTCATTTACGATAAAATCGCCTGTCTCCTCTATTTCAGTACCCATGATGGCATCCATCTTGCTTAGCTCCTCGATGGAAGCCTCACCGCGTTCAAGCTGTGTCGCAAGGATATCACAGGCCTCGTAAATCTTCGTGGACTTTCCGCTCTGTCCCGAAATGATAAGGGGTGTACGCGCCTCATCGATAAGTACCGAGTCAACTTCATCGATGATGCAGTAATGAAGTCCTCTGAGAACGAGCTGCTTCTTATAGATTACCATGTTGTCTCTCAGATAATCGAAACCGAGCTCATTATTTGTCACATAAGTAATATCACAGCCGTAAGCAGCCTGACGCTCCTCGCTTGTCATGCCGTTCAGGACGACACCCACCTTAAGTCCCAGGAACTCATGTATCTGTCCCATCCACTCAGCATCACGCTTTGCAAGGTAATCATTTACCGTTACAATATATACTCCCTTGCCTTCAAGCGCATTGAGGTAAGCCGGAAGTGTTGACACAAGCGTCTTACCTTCACCTGTTCTCATTTCGGCAATACGTCCCTGATGCAGGATGATTCCACCGATTATCTGCACCGGAAAATGCTCCATATTAAGCACACGTCTTCCTGCTTCCCTTACAGTCGCATAAGCTTCGGGAAGAAGTGAGTCAAGGCTTTCGCCGTCCGCTATTCTTTTCTTGAATTCCTTTGTTTTGTCCTTCAACTCCTCATCAGACAAAGCAACCATCGACTCACGAAGTGACAATATCTTATCTACTATCGGTCGGATTCTCTTCAGTTCATGCTCACTGTGTGTTCCGAAAATCTTTGAAAAAATACTCATTTTACAAAAGCCCTTCTCTTTATATATCGTTAAAAAACTATGAAAACGCCGTCATTTACGACCGTTTTTTGCACAACTAACTTAGGAACTGTTACAAAATAAATTTATGAACAGTTCCTTATTTTACCAAAAATAATAATCTATTTCAACACGAATAAAATTTATCAAAAAAAATTCATACATCTTAATAAGAAATAAAACTACCGGCGAGTCTTACGAGGAGTGCGGCAATCCACGCCACTGCACACTGCCAGACTACTACTCCCACCGCCCATTTGCCTCCGAGCTCACGTTTTATCGAAGCAATTGCGGCAACGCAGGGCGTATAGAGAAGCGAAAATACAAGGAGCTCCGCAGCTGTGAGCGGAGAAATGATCGAAGATACATCATTTATACTCCACTCTCGCTTCGGTAAATCCCTCACTTACGACAGTCGTTTCTGTCAGCTCCTCGCCGGTATCGGAGTTGACCCATACAGCAGTCAGACCTTCCTTCGTCTTTATGTCAGGAAGCTCACCAAACTCCGAGCCCTCCGCATAACCGTAATAAGGGTCTCTGTTTGCAAAATCCCCGACAAAATGAACAGTGCAGAGCATTTCCCCGTTCTTGAAAATCCCGTCAAAAAGCTCTTTTCTTGCCTTTACGAAATTCCCTATCTTTTCGATATCCTCTGCCGTAGACTCCGGTGTCGATGTCCAGCGCATCATATCCATTCTGTCATCAATTTTGGAATAGTCATTATTTTTCCAGCCTTCATTTTCTATATATTCATCGAGCATGGGCTCCATATTTTCACGATATTCGCTGTAAACCATTTCCCTGAAATCACTGCAATTCATGAATAAATTATAGAAAAGCCTCGTTCCGTTGCCATGATTTGTAAGATAGGTGAGCCTGCCAATATCGTCCTTTTCGCCGGGAAGCAGATTTTCAAGAGACTTGTCATAGTCCCATGGCGGACCGGCATAAAGATGGGGGTCGATGCTGTCAGCATTCTTATAGAAAAATGAGCTGGTCGCCCCCGATGCCTCATTATCCACAAATTCTTCAAGCAAGTATTTATCCGCAAAACTCTTTAGGTCAATCAGCTCCGAAACCTCTCCGCCCTCTTCTGCCCTTTTCTCTATCTCGTCCATGAGGTCCGCGATATAGTCAACCTCCTCCTCTGATGCAATTTCAGGGCTCCTCACGCAATATTTTTCACCGGAAGCGGTAGTAAAGCGCGAAGGCGACGCAGCATAGCGTTCCAGATAATTTTTTTCTATAAGATAACCGCCGCTGATATCAACCGGATTTCTCTCTAAGCTGTAACTGACCCTCTCCCCGTCAGACGCTTCATTTACGACTTTTTTCGGATATGAGGAAATTTCCCTTGCGTTCAGCCGTTCATTTTCGTCATCAAGATTTTCTATATCAACGCTGCCTGATGCTATCTGTATTTTCTCCGATAATTCATAAAGTCCGTTATAATTCCCATTCAGATAAAGGTCTACATAGACCGACGAGGTGGTCCCCGTCATTCCCATCGCCCTCGCAAAAGAATTAGCGGTTTTATTCCTGATGTTTGATTTATCAAGGCTGTTCGCCAGCAGTACCCATGTCTTCGAAGGATTCAAGCCAAAAAGCGAAATGCTGCTGTTCAGTCTGAGCCTGTAGGGCTTCTTATCAAGCTCCCAGCTCGTATTCCCCCTGCCCTTAAAGCTTTCAAGCTCTCCTGCATACTCACTGCTTCCGTCCGTATTGTAAAGCCTGATGCTGCCCTTTTCCTCATTAGCCTTGTCAGAGTTGATTTCCTCCATACTGCCTGATTCGGTCTCTATGAAAAGCGAGGCAACATTTTCAGACTTCATATACTGGAATATCCGTCTCTCAATCTCGTTTCCGTCCTTATCGCAAAATTCGATATAATAGCTTTCATAAGGATTCAGCCCTTCTGCCAGTCTCTTCCCGTTTTCCTGAAGAAATCTGCTTCCGTTGATGTCCTCGAAAACTATCGTCTCGCAGCCTGAAAATTCAACCTCCGATTTTTCCATATCCGTATTCGAGGGCAAAAAGAGATACCATGTATCCGAACTATGGTACTCGTCATAATATAGCCTGACATAATTCCCGCTGCCGTTTATATTCACGCTAAAGCCCTCCGGCAGCGAAGGTGCCTTCTCCCCCTTAGATGTCCTTATCGCGAAAACCGCTATAAATATGGCAAGCAGCAGACAAACAATCACCGGAAAGTTTTTCTTATATATTCTCATCTGTAAATGCTCCTTTTTGACGTAGCCTTTACATTATAGCCTTTATAATATCATTTTGCCACACTTTTAGTTCCCATTGACCTTTAAGCCGAATAATGATATATTTTTAACAAAGCGTTTTCACGCATAATGACGAAAGATCAATAATTCAGGAGGCAGTAATGGGCAAGCATTTTGAAAACCTGATAGCTCAGGTAAAAAAGTATCCTATGAAAAAAATCTCTGTTGCGGCAGCAGCAGACTCAAATGTTCTCTCAGCCGTTAAAGAGGCAAAGGAAAAGGGTATCGCGGATGCCATTCTTTTCGGAGATGAAACAAAGATTAAAGAAATCGCAGCAGAAGTCGGAATGGACGTATCGCAGTTCGAAATCCGCAATTACACAGACCCTATCGAAGCCGCTCACGAGGCAGTGAAGCTCGTTCACGACGGTGGTGCCGAAATGTACATGAAGGGTCTCCTTTCCACAAAGGATTTCCTTAAAAGCATTCTTGACAAGGAGGTCGGCCTCAGAACCGAGAAAAAGCTCTCTCACGTTTGTGTATTTGAGATAAAGGGTATCGACAGACTTCTTTTCCTTACTGACGTAGCATTTCTCCCTTATCCCACTCTTGAAGACAAGGTAGATATCATCGCCAATACTGTTGAAGTTGCAAACGCCTGCGGTATCGAGATGCCGAAGGTTGCTCCCATCGCTGCTGTTGAAGTCGTTAATCCTAAAATGCCTGCAACGGTTGAGGCTGCGGAGCTTACCAGGATGAATGAGGATGGCACGATAAAGGGCTGCATCGTTGACGGACCTCTTTCAGTTGATATGGCTCTTTCACACGAAGCCTGTGTCCACAAGAATGCCCTCGACAGGAAGATTACCGGTGATGCCGATATTTTCCTTTTCCCGGATATCCACGCAGGAAATATTGCTTATAAGTTCATCGTCCATACAACCGAGTTCTTAAACGGCTGTATCCTCACCGGAACCAAGGCTCCCGCTATCCTTACATCACGTTCTGACAGCACCGAGACCAAGCTTAATTCTATCGCGCTTGCTTCGGTTGTTGCTGAACATCTGAAGAACAATTAAATCCAAATAGTCACGCTCAAGCTGACTGAAAAAACTTTTTGCCGCAGAAAGCGTTTTTAAACTGCGGTCAAAAAGTGTTTTCAGCATCTTGAGCTGATTACTCACATATCAAAATAACAAATCACGAATTACTCAGGAGGTACAGAAATGTCTATAAAGTCACTGATTATCAATCCCGGTTCTACTTCTACGAAGATTGCCGTTTTCGAAGACGAGAATATGCTCTTTGACCAGACTCTCCGTCACAGTAACGAAGAGCTTGCACCTTTTAACCATATCATTGAGCAGATGGATTTTAGAAAGAATATTATTCTTGATTTTCTAAAAGAGAAGAATTTCGACCTTAATACGCTTAATGTATGCGTAGGTCGCGGCGGTCTCGTAAAGCCCATTCCCGGCGGTACCTATACTGTAAATGAAGCTCTTGCGGAAGCACTCAAGACAGGTGTTCAGGGTGAGCACGCTTCAAACCTGGGCGGTCTTCTTGCACGTGAAATCGGCGATCCTTTGGGTATTCCTTCCTACATCGTTGACCCCGTTGTTGTTGACGAAATGCAGGAGGTTGCAAGGATTTCAGGCTGTCCTGAGATACCGAGAACCGCTATAGGTCATCCTCTTAACCAGAAGGCTATGGGACGTAAGTTTGCCAAGGAAAACGGTAAAAAATACGAAGACCTTAATCTCGTTATCGTTCACATGGGTGGAGGCGTTTCCTGCGCAGCTCACGACCATGGCAAAATGATCGATATCTTCAACGCCCTTGACGGAGACGGTGCTTTCTCCCCTGAAAGAGCAGGCGGCGTACCGGTTGGCGGACTTATCAAGCTCTGCTTTTCAGGAAAGTATTCAGAGGCTCAGGTCAGAAAGATGTTCGTCGGCGAAGGCGGCTTAAACGCATATCTTCACAACAACAGCATGATGGACTGCCGCAAGAATATGGAAGCGGGCGACCAGAAGGCAAAGCTTATCATTGATGCCTTTATTTATCAGGTTTCTAAAAATATCGGCTCGATGGCAACTGTCCTTAAAGGCAAGGTTGACCAGATCATCCTTACGGGCGGTATTGCTTATGAGAAATATGTTACAGAAGGTATAACTGAAAGAGTCGGCTTTATCGCTCCCGTAACCGTATACAAGGGAGAAGACGAGCTCTTAGCTCTCGCTCAGGGTGGTCTCAGAGTCTTAAACGGCGAAGAAGAAGCAAAGATTTACGAATAAATCCTTTTAAAGTCAAAAAGACATCAGCTTAGGGACAAAACTTAAGCTGATGTCTTTTTCTTTTTTTCTATTCTTCTGCTTCTTTCGTAACCTCTTCCGTAGCTTCTTCCCCGGTCTCCTCCTTCGCTTTTGCAAGAATCGTCATGTCCGAATGAATAGCTGTCGTACTGTCGATTTTCTCACCTGTATCAGCATCATACCAGTAATCCACATTGCCCTTCGAAGCATAATCATAAGGCATATATTCCAATGTATCGCCGTCAAGGATTCCTATATAGAGGCTGTTGTTCTCCCTGTTTCTGGGAAAATAAAGCGTATGAACTTCCCCTTCATCTATCCAGATTTTATCGGTAAATTCCATTCTTTTATCGATATAATCCTTAATGCTTTCACGCCATTCATAGGGAAGCTTTCGTCCGAAGCCCCATCTTTCAGCATCCATTTCGTTATCGTTTTCGACAAGCTCCGACAGCTCATCAATTATACCGTCTTCTTTTATGAGCTCTTCTAAATAAGGACGCAGCTTATCCGCATAATCCGCCTTCACCTTTGAGAGAAAATCGGAATTATTCTTATAAAGATTGTAGAAAAGGAGCGTCCGTCCTGCATGGGTCGTAAGAAAATTCAGTGTATTGGTCTGCTTCAATATATTTGAGCCATTCTCACCGAAGGTCTTGTCATAGTCCCATGGCGGTCCTGCATAAATCAGCGGATCAATCCTGTCACTATCCTTATAAAAGTACGAACTGGTCGATCCCGCCGCATCATTTCTGGAAAATTCCTCCAAAAGATACTTGTCGGCAAAGCTCTCTATATCTATAAGGTCCGAAAGGTCATCATCAGCGACTGTAACTCTGTCATCGAGCTCCTGAAACTTATCGGCAATATAATTTACCTCATCAATCGAAGCATACTCAGGGCTTTTGACCACATAACTCTCCCCTTTGGTCGTAGTGAATTTACTTACCGCTTCGCCATATTTTCCGCCATAATCCCTTTCGAGAAGATATCCCCCCGTAATGTCGTCAGGACTCGGTATATCAAGTCCGGTTCTCGTAGAACCGTCCTCCGCCGTCTCGCTTATAACCTCCGCACTCTTCTTTGCAGCTGTGTTAACCTGGTTATTCTCCATATCCATGTCAGTGATATTCAGCCGGTTATATTCCACATCCGCTTTCGCTTCTATCTGATAAAGTCCGTTATAATTACCGTTAAAATAGAGTTCTACATAAGTAGTTTCGGGAACGGCTCTCATTTTCATTGCCCTTGCCATTCCGAAAACGATCGAATTCCTTATATAAGAATGGTCCATTCCATTCCCCTGCAAAACCCACTTATCCGAGGCCTTCATTCCAAATATGGAGGCTGCCTTTGAAAAGCGTATCTGATAGGTCTTTTTCTCTATCTGCCATGAAGTGGTTCCATGCCCCTTCAGGTATTTATAGCTATCAACAAATTCCGTTCTGCCGTCTGCCTTAAGCATCACCACGCGACCTGTATCCCTGTAGTTCTTGTCGGCATGGATTTTGTCCATAGAATTATCATCCGTATTAATAAAGACAGTCGGAATTTCATCAGCCTTCATAAAAGTCAGCCGACCTTCTTCCGTAATTTG
This sequence comes from uncultured Lachnospiraceae bacterium, assembly GCA_905236275.1. Lineage (GTDB taxonomy): Bacteria > Bacillota > Clostridia > Lachnospirales > Lachnospiraceae > NK4A144. The sequence goes on from CAJOPI010000375.1 coordinate 14,021, forward strand.
TCCGTCATTATAAAAATCAGCTATGTAATCCGTATCAAGCGAAATTTTCCTAAGCGAACTGTTGTCCCTCAGACTGATAATTTCGCCGGTTTCCATATCAGTTATGATCAGTCTGTCTGCCCCCGAGAAAAAAATATGTGTCTCAGAGAGTCTGATGCAGGACGGAAGGAATAAATAATGCCCTCCCGCATTTTCCCTGTCATCATCATATTTATCCGTAATACAGTTAACAGTCATTCCCGAACCGTCACCGTTTATATCCGTATATATAGTGTCAAAGCACGAATCTATCCCCGCTGCAAACTGATTCTTCTCATTTTTCAGCATAAATACCGCGTAAACAGCTATAAATGCGGCAATACCCATAATTATTCCGACAAGAAATTTTTTAGACACCATACACCTCCACCATTAAAAACGCCTCGTTCTTCAAAGGAGGGCACACTCCTTTTCCGAACAAGGCGCCTATGCTAAGGGGGTCTCCTTAGCGGCACAGGCATAAAGCCCATACATTCCGATATTATACTACAGAATAAAATCTAAGACAAGTTCTTATCAAGCCTTAGCCTCGTTAGCAGCTTTGATCTTCTTTGTTAGTTCAGGAAGAACCTTATTAAGGTCTCCAACTACTCCATAGTCGGCAACTTCGAAGATAGGAGCATTCTCATCCTTGTTGATGGCAATGATGATGTCTGACTCTTCCATACCTGCTACGTGCTGGATTGCACCTGAAATACCGATAGCGAAGTATACGTGCGGTCTTACAGTCTTACCTGTCTGACCTACCTGCATCTCCTTCGGCTTCCAGCCTGAATCCACAACAGCTCTCGAGCAGGAAACCGTTCCATGAACTGCCTCTGCAAGTTCTTCAAGAAGCTTGAAGTTCTCGGGTGAACCAACTCCACGTCCGCCTGAAACAAGAATCTTTGCAGCTGAAATATCGGCAACGGTCGAAACTTCCTTAACTATCTTCTCGATAGTTACGTACTTATCATCTGCTGTAAAGCCGGGATTGTAATCAACAACCTCTGCCTTTGCGCCCTTGTTCGGAGCAATCTTCTGCATAACGCCGGGACGTAC
>CAJOPI010000376.1 GCA_905236275.1 uncultured Lachnospiraceae bacterium
AACAGAGGCTGAAATAGCTGCAAGAGAAGCTGAGGCTGCTGCGCAGGAAGCTGAAACAGCAGAAGAGTCGGAAGAAACTGCTGAGGCTTCAGAGGAAGCTTTAGAAGCTACGGAAGAAACTGCTGAAGCTGAAGAAGTCCTGGAAGAAAACGAGGAAACAGCAGTTCAAGAGTCTGAAACAGTCGAAGAGACCGCAGCAGCAGTAGAAACTACAGCAGTTGAGGCTGAGCCGGCAGTTGAAACAGTGGAAACTGCCGCAGCGACTCCGGCAATCGCAAATAACGACTTTCTTGCTCTTTGCAAGATCGTTCAGGCAGAGGCGGGGAGCGAGCCTGTACAGGGAAAGATAGCAGTTGCAAATGTAGTCCTTAACAGGATTAACCATCCTTCGTTCCCTTCGACGGTTGAAGATGTTATAAGACAGCCCGGGCAGTTTACTCCTGTAAGAACCGGCTCTTATGCGCTCGCAGTACCGAGTTCTGAGACCATCGATGCTGTAAATGCAGCACTCAACGGTATTGACTGCTCCGGAGGAGCTCTTTATTTCAAAAGGTCATCCAGCTCAAGCTGGGGATCAAGAAGTCTTATTAACCGCATAGGTAATCATGGATTTTATGCATGATCTTCTTAAAAGTCATAGTCCGGTTCAACGGACTATGGCTTTTTTGTGTTATATACATGATGTTCTTTACTTGCGTAAAGTGTATTTGCTGTGATATTATAAAGAAGCTTGTACAAATGACATATTGCGATTTGGAAACTGTTCGGAAGTTTATGAAACAGTTCCTTAGGTTTAGGAGGAAGCAATGGATTTGATCTATAACAGCACCAGAGATGAGAATGTGAAGGTTACAGCCGGAAAGGCAATACTTAAAGGTCTTTGTGATGATGGAGGACTTTTTGTACCTGAAAGACTTCCTAAATTGGGAAAAAGCCTGAGAGAGCTTGCTGACCTTGATTACAGGGAACTCGCCTATGAGGTTATGAAGGAATTCATTACAGACTTTACGGAGGAGGAATTAAGGAACTGCATAGCCAATGCCTATGATGAGAAATTCGACACTCCCGAAATAGCCCCGCTTACCTATGCGGGCGGTGCTTACTATCTCGAACTGTTTCATGGGAAAACGATCGCTTTCAAGGATATGGCGCTTTCAATACTTCCGCATCTCATGATAACTGCTGCGAGAAAAAACGATATCAGGGATGAGATAGTTATTCTTACGGCGACCTCGGGAGATACCGGAAAAGCAGCACTTGCCGGCTTCGCAGATGTTGAAGGTACAAGAATCATAGTTTTTTATCCCAAGGATGGAGTAAGTCCGGTCCAGAAGCTCCAGATGGTTACTGAAAAGGGAGCCAACACCTTCGTAGTGGGAGTTGACGGAAATTTTGATGACTGCCAGAGCGCGGTTAAGAAGATTTTTACGGATGATGAGTTTAATAAAAAAATAGGCGAAAGAGGCTTCCGTTTCTCGAGTGCCAATTCAATAAATATCGGAAGGCTTGTTCCGCAGATCGTATATTATGTATATGCTTATACAAGACTTCTTGCAAATCAGGAAATATCAGAGGGTGACAGCATAAATGTCGTTGTTCCTACCGGAAACTTTGGAAACATCCTTGCGGCATATTATGCTAAGAATATGGGGGTTCCGATAAAGAGGCTTATCTGTGCCTCGAATGAGAATAAGGTGCTTTTTGATTTCTTCAGGGATGGCGTTTACGACAGGAGAAGGGAGTTCATACTTACTTCTTCGCCGTCAATGGATATACTTATATCGAGCAATCTTGAAAGGCTTATTTATCATATCAGCGGTAATGATCCAAAAGCTACGAAGGCTTTCATGGAGAAGCTTTCGGAGAACGGAAATTATGAGATTACGGAAGCTATGAGGAAAAACCTTTCTGATTTTGCCGGCTTTTTCGCAGATGAGAAGGAAACAGCTGCGAAGATCAGAAGTCTTTATGAGGATACGGGATATATCATTGACACACATACTGCGGTTGCGGGAAGTGCTTATGATAAATATCTCAAGGCAACTGCCGATACAACAGCAACGGTCATTGCTTCAACAGCAAGCCCGTTTAAGTTTGCAAAGAGCGTTATGACGGCCATCGATGATAAATACAGGGACAGGGACGATTTCGAGCTTATTGACGAGCTTTCTGCGAAAGGAAATATTGAGATTCCTGAAGCAATAAATGAGATCAGAAATGCCGACATAAAGCATAAGACTGTCTGCAGGGTAGATGAAATACCTTCGGTAGTGGAAGCTTTTTTGAAATAAGAAAAAACGAGTAGGAGCATAATCCTACTCGTTTTCTGTTTCTGCAATTATGAAATTGATGACACCGAAATCCGAGTCATAGCTTCTTATATAGACAGTCCGCCAATCAATGCTGCTTGCGGGTTCACCCTTGAATACAGGAGGAGAAAGAGAACACTCTGTATTGAAGTTGTTAGAAAGATTAACAATGAAGCGCCCGTTATGCAGATTTATAAAATCCGAAAGAATTTCGTCGTAAATTCCCTCACACTCTGCCAGATCGATGCCTGAATACTTTGCCGAAACCCTGCTGGCTGCCTCATCGGAACAGCTTACGGCTGTGACTGCAACGTATTCGCCGATTATATCCTGAAAAACAAAGCAGTCATCAGGAAATGAATCAGTTATTTTTTCGGATTTATAGGAAAATGACTTGTCAATAAAAAGATGGAGGCTTTGCAGAAGTTCATCAAAGTACTGCTCCTTTTTTGACATCAGTCATCACCCCCGATTACATGGGAGAGAGCCTCCTTTATTTGTTCAGGTGTCGCGGGTTTCTGAAGGAAATCCTTTGCACCTGCTTTGATGGCTTCACGTAAATGAACTTGTGTTCCAACGGAGGAAACCATTATGACATAAGCATTACTGTCGAGTGTGCAGATTTCTCTTGCTGCCGTAATGCCGTCCTTTACAGGCATTACAATATCGAGAAAAATAACGTCCACAGGATTGTCCTTGTAGGAATCAATAGCTGCCTGACCGTCCTTCACCTCTGTGATATTCCTGCACCCTATTTTGGAAAGTCCGTCTCGCAGATTTTTCCTCGCAAGGAGTGAGTCATCACAGATAAGAATCTTTAAATCCTCTAAACCCATTTAAGAAAACCTCCTTAATTTTTCTTGTATATAGCAAATTTATTGTAATATCCCCCGACATTAATTAAGAAAACGCTATAAACAAAAGGCAATTTATCTTGATAGCTATATATATTACCATTTTATAATAAAAATCAAATGTTTAATAGCATTATCTTGCTAAATATGGTATTATTTTAAAAACATCGAATGAGGGAAAAAGGTGGTATTATGGACTCTAACAGTATGAATATAGTTTTTGATCTTATAGAATTGACAGCAGGGCTGTATCTGATTTTTAATGGAATAAAGATGAAGATGACGGGCAAGATAGAGGGAAACGGTCTTATCGGCAGAAATGTCAATCTTCTTACTGCAAGGGATACGGCCGGATTTATAAAGGCAATGTATCCTGCATATATCATTTGCGGGGCAATATTTGTATTAATAGGGGGAACAGTAGCTGTCTTTGATTATCAGGGGGCAGTTCTGGCACAGCATTTTCAGACGGCATTAACCGGAGTTCTGTTGCTTTTATGTGCTGTTTTGGCCATACTTACCAAGAGAGCTCAGGATAAATACCTGATCTGATGAGGGAAGATTTTGAAAAAAATTAAAGTAGGAAAAAAGAAGGTTTTACGCGCTTGCGTCGTTTTCTTTTTATTTCTGTTTGTCCGAAATTTGATTTTTCCGGATTCGGTCATCTATGCTTCGGAAGCGGAGAGTGAGTTGAGTCATATTCTTTTTATCTCAGCTTATTCGGATAAATATATGCACATTGAGTCACAGATTGAGGAGCTGAAGAGTCAGATTGCGTCGGTTCCGGCAGACCTTGATGTGATGTATATGGAAGCAGACAGATTTGATAAAAAGAAAAACGAGGTGAGCTTTTTTCGTCGTTTAAAATTTAAGCTCGACAATTCTTATGGCTATGATGCTGTTGTAGTTTGCGGTGACGAGGCATTGGAATTTGTACAGCATTATTCAGGGCAAATCTTTAATAAGACTCCGATTTTTTTCTTTGATGTCAGAAAAGCCGAGAAGGTAGAAATGGCTGAAAGAAATCAGTATTATATTGGTCTTCACGATGAATATTCTTCATACAGTAATATTTCGCTGGCACTTGGACTAAATCCCGACCTTAAGAGGATTGTTGCCATAACAGATGATACTATGTTCGGTTATGCGGTCAGGGATGAATTGGAACGGATACAGGATGAATTCCCGTCTGTTCGCTTCAGTGTTATTAATTCGTCCAATTACAGTGAAAGAGAAATAAGTACGAGTGTTGCAAAGCTTACAGCCGAGGATTCGGCAGTTTTTTATTTCGGAATGCACAGGGACGGCGAAGCTTACGGAGATGAAATACAGCAGCTTAAAATTATCTGTGAGAACAGCACTGCTCCCGTATATACGGCGAATGAAAGCTTTGTCGGTAACGGTCCCATAGGTGGCTATGTTCTTTCTTCAAAAAAAATCGCTCAGACTCTTGCAGGGACGATTAGTGAATATCTTAGAAATAAATCCATTACGGGATTAAAAACAGATGAAAATTCTTCCCGTTATTATTATTTTGACAGAGAAGTACTTGCAAGATTTGGCTATGATACGTCAGCACTTCCTGTGGATGCGGTATATGTAAATGAAGAGGTCATGAATGATAACAGTATGCTGCAGATCGGCATAGTTGTCGGAATACTTTTTTTAGTGCTTCTTGTCAGTATTTTAAGACTTATTTTTCTGCTCGTGAAAAACGAACGAATAAGAAAAGAGCTCAGTTATTCGCGTGATTCTATCCTGTCCTCGGAACAGAAGATGAAATCACAGTTCGAAAGGCTCGAATATGTTGTTTCACATGATAATACCACAGGTCTTATAAACAGGCAGGAATTTGTGGACAGAATTGCAGGGGAACTTATCCTTCATGAAAGCTGTGCCTTTCTCATAACGGATATCGATGACTTCAAGAAGGTAAATGACAGCATGGGGCATCATTATGGTGATGAAGTCATTAAACTGATCGCGGACAGGATAGAGAGAATGGGTTCGATGGACGCAACGGTTGCACGTTTTGGCGGTGATGAGTTCATTGTGGCAATAATGGATGTGGATGAGGCTGAGACGAGGGGATATATAGAAAAGCTCAGGAATGCACTTTCCCAGAAATTTACGGTAAACGGAAAGAACTCTTATCTTAATTTCAGTACGGGAATCGCACTTTATCCCAGAGACGGAAATCTTATAAGTGATCTTATCGTTAATGCAGATCTCGCCTTAAACAGTGTGAAAATAGCCGGCAAGGATTCCTATGCCTTTTTCAATGAAGACATGAAGAAGGAGGCAGGAAGAAAAGAGGAGATAGAGACTATTCTCAGGCGGGCGATAAATGAGAATGGCTTCGAGGTATATTATCAGCCGAAGGTTGATCTGAAAACAATGAAGGTTTCCGGTTTTGAGGCCTTGATCAGGCTTAAGGATAAAAGCATCGGTCCTTCGGTATTTATACCGGTTGCAGAGGAAACGGGACTTATTATAACCATTGACAGATGGGTGACCTCTGAGGTAATAAAGAGACTCTCCCAGTGGAAGATAATGGGGCTTACTGATATTCCCGTTTCGGTCAATTATTCTGCAAAACAGATGAAGGACAGGGAATATCCGGAATATGTTAAAGGTCTGCTTGAAGCGGAAAATGTTGAGCCTGAACTGCTTGACATTGAGATTACTGAAGGAATATTCATTGATGACAATGCTACTTCGAAGGATGTAGTTGCGGAATTAAGACAGATTGGCGTGACCTTATCCATGGATGATTTTGGAACCGGTTATTCCTCCCTGAATTATCTGAATTATATAGATGCTGATTATGTCAAGCTTGATAAATCCATGATGGACCGTTATCTTGAAAAAAATGACGAGGTAATAGCCTGTACTGTTGCACTTATTCATTCGCTGGGGCTTAAGGTTGTTGCAGAGGGAATAGATGACCGCAAAAACTGCGAAAGGATAAAGGAGTGCGGCTGTGACTATGTTCAGGGGAACCTTTACGGAAAGGCGATGCCTGCGGAGGAGGCAACCAGACTTCATGAAAATCGCAGCGTTATGACTACTGAGATTGTATAATAGTTTCTAAAGTGGTAGAATTATTTCCGTTAATAAAAACTTGAAAGGTTGTATACGATAGATGTTTATAGTAATAGCCGGCTGCGGTAAAGTCGGAATAGCACTTGTGCGTCAGCTTGCGGCTGAGGAGCATGACCTTACCATAATTGACAGAAACCCCGAAGTACTTGAAAGATGTGTTGAAGACTATGATGTAATGGCGATTCATGGGAATTGCGCGGCAATGACGGTTCTCAAGGAGGCGGAAGTCGCATCGGCGGATCTCCTTCTTGCGATGACAAACGCAGATGAAGTCAACCTTCTCTGCTGCATGACGGCGCATACCCTGAACCCGAAACTGCATACGGTTGCAAGAATACGAGATCCGGAGTATGCGCAGCAGGCGATTTCCATGAGAAATGCTTTTGCCCTGTCAATGGTTGTAAATCCCGACAAGAGTGCAGCAAGAGAAATCAGCCGTCTTGTCAAATATCCGGGCTTCCTTAAAAGAGACACCTTTGTAAAGGGTCTTATAGAAATAGTGGAACTGAGGATCGATGCCGAAAGTGTCCTCAAAGATGTGTCACTGTATAAGCTTACTGACAAGGTTAAGTGTCAGGTGCTTGTATGTACGGTTCTGAGAGACGGAAATGCGGTAATTCCCTCGGGAGACTTCGTCCTGCGGGAAGGTGACAGCATATTTGTTACAGCATCGGCGAAAAATCTGTCGATACTTTTGAAGAATCTTGGAATAATTACAAGAAAGGCCAGAAGGGTTCTTCTTGCCGGAGGAGGAAGAATATCCTATTATCTGGCGAAGATACTTCTGCTTCAGGGGGCAAGCGTTCAGATAATAGAGCGTGACGACAGGCGTTGCCGCGAGCTGTCCGAGCTTTTGCCGGAGGCGAGTATTATACATGGAGATGCCAGCAACCAGAACGTTCTCAACCGCGAGGGAATAGACG
>CAJOPI010000377.1 GCA_905236275.1 uncultured Lachnospiraceae bacterium
ATTGATAATTTTGAATTATGTACACGTTGCTTACAAAAATGCTCGAAACCTTAGTGAATACAGGTACTTTGAATTTATTAGGTATAAATTGATGGTTTCATCTTGGGATTGTAGATGTCAGTTGTAGATAATTAACAAATCCAAAGCGTTTGACTTTTTAGCGCAAGCGTACCCGCGACGGATTGTTCATTATCTACAACGTGGTTATATAAAAAAAGTTAAAGAGGAGAGTAAAAATGGCAGAAACAATGGACGATTACAAAGAGGAACTCGAAGCTTCGTTTAAGAAACTCGACGAAGGCGACGTAATGACCGGAAAGGTCGAAAACGAGGAGCAGGCAGAAAATAACCTTGCATGGCAGCACATGAAAGAACTCCTTGACAGTAAAGAGACCATCCGCGTAAAAATCGGCGGAATGGTAAACGGCGGACTCATAGCCTACGTCGAGAATATCAGGGGATTTATACCTGCATCACAGATAGCTCTGGAATTTGTCGAAAACCTTGATGAGTGGCTCGGAAAAGAACTTGATGTGAGAGTCATTACAGTGGACTCGCATAAAAAACGTCTCGTGCTTTCGGCAAAGGCAATACTTAAAGAAGCACAGCAGAAAGAACGCGAAGAAAAAAGAGCAAAAATACAGACAGGTATGGTATGCAGCGGAAAAGTTGAGAGCCTGCAGCCCTACGGCGCGTTCATAGATTTGGGAGACGGCATCAGCGGACTCGTCCATATATCACAGATTTCCGAGAAGAGGATAGGACATCCGAAAGAGGCTCTGAAACTGGAACAGGAAGTAAAGGTAAAAGTTATAGGTATAAAAGAGGGGAAAATCTCGCTTTCGATAAAGGCTCTTAATGAAGGGACGGAAGCAGAAGAGGAAGAAAGCTTCGAACTTCCTGAGACAAAGGCTGTTACCACGTCACTTGGAGATCTCTTAAAGAATATCAAACTGTAAAAAGAATAAAGAAAAGAGCCATTGGCTTAAAGCTCAATTCCGGGCGTTAAGTCAATGGCTTATTCTTCGTCAAAGGTTAGAGAAGCCGATAGTAAAAGCTTCTCGGCTTTTTTATCCCAAAGTCCGTCGATGGTTCTGTCGAGGGAAAAACTTCTGCGGTTTACGGCAGATGCTACGGTTAGCGCATTTTCATCATAGCGTATCGTGAGAGTTAAAGCTTCGATGCCTTCGATGCCTGCGCTGTCTTCTGAGAGGATTTCAGGACTGATGGAAAAAACAAATTTCATAAAAAGAGGAGTGTTGTGTCCCTTTATGAGATTAGTTGCGGTTGCCTTCAGTTCAGACCAGCTGCAATAACGTTTTTCATTGTCTGTAGAAAAGGTCTCATCATTTTTATAGAAATTCCTGTCAAACTGACCGTCAATGCTGAAGGTGCAGAAAGTCTTTATATCAGCACTGACAAGGCAGTAATTATCGAAGGTATCCTTCAGGAAAAGATGAGCCATGAAATTTTTTGTATCTTTAATCTTAAATAATCGCATAATAAATCAGTATAAGCTTTGAAAAATATTTAGTCAATCATTAGTTATTCTATTCCATTTGTCATCATTAGTTATTCTATTCCATTTGTCTTTTGGTGTGGCTAATCAGTCATCAATGTGTTACTATAATAAGGGTTCTAAATTGGAGATGTGAAAAAGATATGGATAAAGAAAAAATAAGCAGCCTTCTGGAAGTCGGAAGCGAGATATTAAATCAGGTCAATGGTGCTGTTAATAGTGGGAATTACAGCAGCCTCAATTCAGAAATAAAGAATAAATTAAAAGATACTATCGAAAAAGATATTACTGCAAAAGAAACGGTTAATCAGCAGGCAGACAGACGCTCCGAAATGCAGCGGAAGATGAATGAAAGCATGAAGAAGCAGCAGGAGAGGAATGCAAGGATGTCAATGTATGGGGGAAGGTTAAGAAAGACCGGCGAACCCCAAAGACCTGCGAAAGAGGAGAAAGTTGAAGTCATAGGACCGAAGAAAAAATTTGAGCCGACACCTTTTGAAAGAAGAAAGGTGAGTAAGGCTGACGGCGTGGCGGCTATTGTCGGAGGAGCGGCTATTTCTATACTGACGATCTGTTTTGCTTTTGGAGCTTTGCTGATTGCGGCTTTTGTCGGCGGCAGGATAGGAACCATTGTCGTGGGAGTAATGCTCGCGGCAGCACTTGCCCTGGGAATTGTACTGATAGTAAGGGGAATAGGCAGAAATGCTCTCGCAAGACGCTTTCGGGAATATGCGATAACGGCAGGAAATAAAAAATATATAACAGTGGAGGAACTTGGAAATTCTTCCGGACAGACTGCAAAAGAAGCACTGAAAAGCATTCTGCAGATGAAGAAAGCCGGCTATCTGCCCTATGCGGAATTTGATGACAGCAGGACAACGCTTATGCTTACGGAAGATATTATAGAAGAGTATAAAAATACTCAGTCTGCGAGGCTCGAAGAGGAAAGGCTTGAACTTGCGGAGAGGGCGGTCAAGGAAAGCCTTCCGGCTGATACGCTTAAGCTTATTGAGGACGGAGATGCCTATCTTAAAAACGTAAGGGAATATAATGACAGGATATCTGACAGTGAACCCATGTCAGACAAGCTTTACAGGCTTGAAGATACGATGAAGAGAATATTTACGAGGGTAAAGAAGTATCCTTCGAATACGGGGGATTTAAGGAAATTTATGTCCTACTATCTTCCTACGACGGAAAAGCTTTTGAAGGCTTATGTGTCGCTGAATGACGA
>CAJOPI010000378.1 GCA_905236275.1 uncultured Lachnospiraceae bacterium
CATTTGATAATATATGTTTTTTTACACTAATGTACATTTTTCAACCTCTTGCTACTAATCTTACTTCAATTATGTCAAAGCGGTCAAATTGTGATACAATAGTTCCTTATGAGACCTAAAGATAAATCATTAAATAAAATAACTGAAGGACCTATTGTTTCAGGAATGTTGAGTTTTTTTACTGCGCTTCTCCTTGGAGCTTTTTTTCAGCAGTTCTATAATACCGTTGATGCTGTGATAGTGGGGCGTGTTGTTGGTGCTGACGGACTTGCGGCAGTAGGCGGATCAGCTGCTATGATAGTATCCCTTTTTGTAGGATTCTTTCAGGGCTTATCGACAGGGGCATCTGTTGTAATTGCTCAGTTTTATGGAGCTGGCAGAAAAAAAGAGGTGAGTAAGGCTGTTCATACCTCAATAGCCATTGCTATCGCTGGAGGCATTATTTTTACTGTTATAGGCCTTTTAACTACTTCGTGGATAATTGATGCCATGAAGACTCCTGAAGAGATAGTAGATGCTTCTACAGCCTATTTGAGGATATATTTCCTGGGGATGATTGCAAATCTGGTCTACAATATGGGAGCGGGCATATTAAGAGCAATCGGCGATTCTAAGAGACCTCTGTATGTGCTTATTATAAGCTGCTTCGTTAATATTTTTTTGGATCTCCTGTTTGTAATCGGATTTAAGATGGGCAGCATGAGCGTCACAATGGGAGTTATAGGTGTAGCTGTTGCTACAGTTTTGTGCCAGGCTTTAAGCGCAGGAATAGTGGTATATATGCTTGCTAAGAGTAACGACTCCTACAGGCTTGATTTCTGGAAGATAAAAGTAAATATAGAAATGCTTAAGCGAATAATAAGTATCGGACTTCCTGCAGGAATACAGACCACTATGTATACTATCTCAAACATGCTCATTCAGACAGCGATTAACGAAATAGGAAAAAATGCAACAGCTGCCTGGGCTGCGTATGGAAAAATTGATGTTCTTTTTTGGATGATGATAAGCTCCCTGGGAACAGCTGTAACAACTTTTGCAGGACAGAATTTTGGTGCAGGAAAAATTGACAGAGTTCACAAGAGTACCCGTTATGCATTCTATATTGCCTTTGTAATTACTGTTCCATTAAGTGTATTGTTGTATTTCTATGGAGAAATATTCCTTAAGATTTTTGTGGCTGACAGACAGGTAATTGATATCGGAATTATGATGATAAAGTATCTGGCTCCATTTTACTTCACATATATTGGAGTAGAGGTATTATCGGGAGTATTGAGAGGAATGGGAACGGCGCTTGTTCCGATGCTTATTACATTAAGTGGAATCTGCATTCTTCGTGTGGCGTGGATTCTTATAGCCTTTCCTCTAAACAAGACCATAGAGACAGTAGAGTTTAGTTATCCGCTAACCTGGATCACCACCACAATCCTCTTCACCATTTACTACATCTACTACACTAGAAAGCACACTTTCTATTAGATGGACGCAGATGAGATGACAGTTTAGACATAGTTCTGTTCACTCAGGTATTTTTCAATGTGATAAATTGGACATAAAACACCCACAAAAGCCTTGTTTCATGCTTATTCAGAGCACAAGTCTTTTGTGGGTTTATTTATATCCATTTATCATCATTTCAAAATAAATCGTTCACAGAACTATGTCTAAACTGTCACTTCATCTGCTGTTCCTCTATAAGAGTAGTATCTTAGCTTTACAGTAAATAGAAAAATCCATTTGTGGACATAGCTTTGGATAGAGCGATTTAGTATGAGCAATAGAGACTGTTAATGAAAAATAAGAGCCTCATTTCCTGTTTTGAATAAGCATGAAAGGAAATGAGGCGAATTATTTTGAATTTATTGTCTCTTTGCGAATACTCCCGAGCTCTAGACAAAGCTATGGCCACAAATGGATTTTATTTTGGCGCTAGCAAGAAAGTGCACTTTGGAGATGGAGAGTTAGTTTCCGGCTGCTACGTTTTCGGGGACGGTGTCGACTACAGTTTCCTGAGCGGCCTCTGCTGCTTCAGGATTTGCTGCTTCGGCAGCTGCTTGCGCTGCGGCCTGTTCAGCTGCAATTATCTCATCTATGCCTTCCTGAGCCATAAATTCGGCTGTATGGTGGCAAGTGTTAAGAACTGTAGTGGTGTTACCATTTTCGTCTGTAACAGTCGTATAAGCAGAATTGGTAGGTGTATAGTTTACAAATCCTGACTGAAGAGCTGCAGGGACTTCAGGTGAAAGTTCATATACACCGGCTACCTTGAAAGGACAGCTTTCTGTAGCTGGGATGCCATCAATTGCACACATTGTACCAGCGTAATGAACATCACAGCTCTCTGTTGGTACAGTACCTTCTTCAAAGTACTCTGTATATAAAGTGCCGTCGCAAAGGCCAGCAATCGGCTGTTTTCCAGATCTTGAACATACAGTAGCTGAAACTATTCCATCCGGAATACTAAAGGAGGAGTAAGGAAGATCTGCATGAATCTTCTCCATAACCTTTCTCCACATGGTTTTTGAGAGATTCTTTTCAGCTGAGCTGCTCATCTTTTCGTTATTGTCATATCCGGTCCAGGTAGTAGCTGTATAGTAATTTGTAAATCCTGCAAACCACACATCTACGTAGTCGGAAGTTGTACCTGTCTTACCAGCAATAGCTGTTGTTCCAAAGTTTACAGAACCGCCGGTTCCACTTGTTACAACATCCTGCATAGCACTTGTAAGAAGGAACGCTGTTGTTTCTTTAAGAATTCTCTTTGAGTTGGCCTGTGTATTATCAAGGATGACATTTCCATCGTGATCTACAACTTTAGTATATAGCTTAGGCTCTATGTAGACACCTCCGTTGGCGATGGC
>CAJOPI010000379.1 GCA_905236275.1 uncultured Lachnospiraceae bacterium
ACGAAAACACGAATATTGGGTGGGATTGTGGGAGCACGAAGTGCGGAACAATCCCTGACATCACTTTTGACCTTAACATCATTTAAAGTATAAAAACAGAAAAGTGAAAGACCGGTTAAACAGGTCTTTCACTTTTTTCTTAGAAATCAAAATCGTCAAATTCCGAGTTGTAGCGGCGGTTGCGTTTAAGGATGTTCCGCCGTCTGCGGTTTGAATAACTGTTTTTCCTGAAAAGAAGCCACAGTACAAGAACTATAATGAGAATGGCAACAGCTACGATGCCGATTATCATAATGGTTCTGATATTTATGTAAATTACATTGCTTTTTTTATCCTCATTTGTTTGTTCAGCGGTCACAGGCTCGACATTTCCGGAAACCGAAGCAGTTCCGAAGCTGAATTCACTGGTTCCCGAATCCATGAGCCGGAGCGAGGTTCCGCCAACATATACACCCTGATAGCTGTAGTTTATATTGGCTATGTCCTGCGCTTTGACAGTATCATAACTAATATCGTAGGTCAGGTCGTCAAAACCGGCAGTATTCGGAATGATACAGTAGCCGGAGGAATCAAGCTCCAGAAGTGATTTTGTGCTTCCGAAAATCGAACTGTCCGTATCGAAGAAATCGGAGGATACGATATTGAAGCTTTCCTCGTTATCAGCGACATAGAGCTTCTGGAAATTGTTGAAGCCGTATTCAAAAAGTTCCCTTGTATCAGAGTACTGATAAGGCGGTTCCGCCTTCATTACAACACATACAAGATTCATCCCGTTTTTCTCGGCGCAGCTTACAAGAGTTGAACGTGCAACGTTGGTATAGCCCGTCTTTCCCCATGTAAGATACTCATAGGAGGTATCTCCATGACCGGGATACATTTTGTGGTGGTTTGCAAGGTCAAAGGTGTCGGGCTGCGAAACGGAAGCTTCCATCCGGTAATGGTTCGTTCCGGCAATTCTACGTAAGGATTCATTGTTATTAAAGGCTCTTGTGATAAGGGCCAGATCGTGGGCTGTGGTAAGATGCTCTTCATTGGGAAGACCGTTCGCATTTACAAAGTGGGTATTGGTACATCCAAGCTCTGCTGCCCTTTCATTCATCATTTCGGCAAAATGTTCTATCGAACCTCCGACGTGCTCGGCAACTGCGGATGCTACCTCATTGGCGGAAGCAAGCATGACGCAGTAAAGGGCTTCCTCCATGGTCATTGCCTGTCCTTCTTCGATTCCGACATTTGAAGAACCGCGGTCTATGCCGTAGACAGCCTCGTGGGAAAAATAAACTATCTCGTCCAAAGAACAGTTTTCAGCTGCAAGGAGGCAGGTCATGACTTTTGTGGTACTGGCGGGATAATGAACCACATCAGCATTTTTGGAATAAAGGATTACGCCCGTATCGGAATCCATGACAACGGCACTTTCGGAACAGATTTTTGGCGAAGCCGGCCATCCGGGAATCAGGTCAGAAGAGGCAGTCATTGCCATTCTGACAGCATTTATATCCTCCCTTGTGGGTTCATCGGCGTAAACGGTGCCAACTCCTGAAAAAAGGGCTCCGGCTGTAATGAAAAGCGCGCTGAGAACCGAAAGGGGTTTTTTTATATTATTAAACAAATCATATACCTCAAAAAAGTTTACTAAAAAGTACAAAACATAATACCATAAATCGGGTAAAAGAAAAAGCCGGATTATTGTTTTTTGTAAGAAATAATTATACTATTATAGTGTGACTATGCGCAATAGCAGAGTTAAAGTACACAAATAAAACACAAAGGAAATCAACAGAGATGTCTAAGGTTATTGTAGGAATGTCAGGGGGCGTTGACAGTGCGGTTGCGGCACTTCTTCTGAAAGAACAGGGATATGAGGTCGTCGGCGTCACGCTTCGTACATGGGTAGGTGATGACGGCGAGGACAGCAGATGCTGTGAAATAGATGATGCGCGCAGGGTTGCATGGAAGCTGGATATCCCCTATCACGTTTTCAACTGCGTGGAGGAATTCAGGGAAAAGGTCATTGATCCCTTTATATGCGAATATCTTTCGGGACGGACGCCGAATCCCTGCGTCGGCTGCAACAGGGATATAAAGTGGTCGCGGATGTTGCACTATTCCGAACTGCTTGAGGCTGATTATATAGCAACGGGACATTATGCGAATATCGTAAAGACTGACAGTGGAAGATATACGGTGAAAAAGGCCCTTCATGCAGAGAAGGACCAGACTTATATGCTCTACAAGCTTACGCAGGAACAGCTTAAAAAGACACTTATGCCGCTTGGGAATCTGAAAAAGTCTGAGGTCAGGGAGATGGCGGCGAAGGCGGGACTTCCCATAGCGGATAAGGCGGATTCACAGGAAATATGCTTCGTGCCGGATGATAATTATACTGATTTTATAAGGAAAAATGCCAAAGAGGAAATCCCGGGAGAGGGGCTTTTCATAGATGAAGAAGGAAAAGAGCTTGGAAGGCACAAGGGAATAATTCACTATACCGTCGGGCAGAGGAAGGGTCTCGGACTTGCCATGGGAGTGCCTGTTTTCGTAAAGGAAATTGATGCCGAAAATAACAGGGTGATTATAGCAAAGGACGAAGCACTTTACGTCAAAAGGATAAGCTGTGATGAGCTGAATTTCCTGAGTATAGATGACTTGGAGACCGGAAGCTCCATAAGGGCTTATGTGAAGATAAGATATCACCATAAGCCGCAGAGTGCGGTTCTTACGAGGATTAACGATAAAGAACTGGAAATAGAATTCGACGAGCCGGTAAGGGCGGCAACTCCGGGTCAGTCAACGGTCTTTTACGACGACAGGGACAGGCTTATCGGCGGCGGAGTCATAAGGAAATCAAAAGTCTGATTTTCGTTGAATAATATCCTTTATCGTGTTAAAGTTTAAAAAGAAATCAGATCAGAACGTATAACGAGGTAGCGAAAATGGAAAACGAAAATATTGCAACAGAATACCGCATCGAGCATGATTCGATGGGAGAGATGAAGGTTCCGGCTGATAAATACTGGGGAGCGCAGACAGAAAGAAGCCGCGAGAATTTCATTATCGGGGTCGGTACGGAAACAATGCCTAAGGAGATAATATCGGCATTTGCCGTATTGAAGAAGGCGGCAGCGGCAGTTAATAACGGACTTCTGCCGGAACGCATGACTGATGAGAAAGCTGAGCTTATCGGTCAGGTCTGTGATGAAATACTTGAAGGAAAGCTCTGGGATAACTTTCCGCTTGTAGTCTGGCAGACGGGCTCGGGGACGCAGTCGAATATGAACGTCAACGAGGTCATAGCAGGACGGGGAAACGAGATCGCGGGAAAGAAGCTCCTTCATCCAAATGACGACGTAAATATGAGTCAGTCTTCGAATGACACTTTTCCTACCGCACTGCATATTGCGGCGGTTACGATGCTCGTGCAGAAGCTCCTTCCGGCAGCGGAAGAACTGTCAGCCGAGCTCAAAAAACTTGAAGAAAACAATCAGGGAATAGTCAAGACCGGAAGAACCCACCTCCAGGATGCGGTTCCGATTTCCTTCGCGCAGGAAATAAGCGGCTGGAGAAATTCCATTGAAAAAGATATAGAACTTATAGAGATGTCGGTAAGTCCCCTCATGGAGCTTGCGCTTGGTGGAACCGCAGTTGGTACGGGACTTAATGCACCAAAGGATTTTGATAAATATGTTGCTGCAAAAATCGCTGAGCTAACCGGGACAGATTTCATAACTGCCGAAAACAAATTCCATGCGCTTACCTCACGTGATGAGCTTGTCTTCGCACATGGCGCGGTAAAGGCTCTTGCAGCAGATATGATGAAGATAGCCAATGATGTACGCTGGCTCTCATCGGGTCCACGCTGTGGTCTCGGAGAGATAAGCATTCCCGAAAACGAACCGGGAAGCTCCATTATGCCCGGCAAGGTGAATCCTACGCAGTGCGAGCAGGTTACGATGGTTGCCGTACAGGTAATGGGAAATGATACGGCTGTTTCCCTTGCGGCTTCACAGGGAAATTTTGAGCTTAACGTATTTCTGCCTGTGATTGCCTACAATTTCACCCAGTCAGTAAGGCTTCTTGCGGAATCAATAGTTTCCTTCACAAGAAACTGCGTTGTCGGAATCGTTCCCGTAAGGAAGAAAATGCACGAAAATCTGCATCGTTCACTCATGCTGGTTACGGCACTCAATCCTTATATCGGATACGAAAATGCCGCAAAATGCGCCCACAAGGCTTTTGGAGAGAACATCTCACTTAAGGAGGCCTGCGTGGAGCTGGGCTATCTTACGGAAGAAAAATTTGACGAGGTATTTCATCCCGAAGAAATGGTCTGAATAAGATGGGAAAATTTCGAAGTAAATTTGTTAAATCTCTGATGCTCTTTAGTATTATAGGTATTTTCTGCGGTTCGGGTATACTTTGGATTTCACTGCTGTAAAGCTTATTTTATCCTTTTGGTGAGCTTTTCAAAGTCTCCGCCATAAATGATTTCTAAAAGATTGGAAAGCGACTTAAGTGCCCGGATGACATCGGAGCTATTGAGGGCACCGCTTTCAATTGCCTCCTCAAATTCATCCAGGTCGTTAACTTTCACGAAGCCATCAGGATAAACGATCACATCCGCAAGTAAATCTCTGAAAACATACGAATTCGTCCCACTCTCATAAGTATAGTCCAAAATGTCGCAATACCAGTAGAGCAGGGACTCGTCGGTTTTAAGAAACTTACTTACCTTATAGCCCTCTTTTAGAAAATAGCATGACACACCATGCGAAAACTCCTTCTTAGGGCGCAGAGTATTCCACTTCGTAATAATAATCCGCTCGTCAATATAAAGGATAACATCATCCTTCAATAGAACATTCTCAGGCGGAATAATCCTCTTTCTGTAAAGAAGTGGTTTATCAGCCATAAAACCTCCCTTCGCAACTCGCCCAAAATCAGAAGCATCATCACTAAAATAAACACTTGCAACAACATCCCCCTCGCCATTTTCCTCGCCATGCGAGTGAGACAATGTGGCGAACATATCGCCATTTAGAAGAACAGCCATCGGCGGCGAACTGCAAAATCACTTTTTGAGTCAGTTTAAAAACGCTTTTCTGACTCAAAAAGTTATTTTGCAAGTTCTCCAAAGTCGATGGCGTCACTCAAGCCTATGATTTATTCGCCGCAAAAGCCTCACGAGTCAACTCTTCGGATTTCTCCTTATAGTGGTGGGCTTCCTCAAGCATCATATCCTTAACCTTCATGAGTCGTATCTGGCTCGACCTTTCAGCCTCATCAAGCTTCATCGAGATATACTTGATGTTCGCCTCATATTCAGGAATCATAACGTGCTCAAGGGCGTTTACGCGTCGCCTCGTCTTCTCGATTTCAGCAGCCATAAGCTGGCATGATTTTTCCGATTCCGCAAGCTTAAGCATATCCGGCAGAATCTCGGAAAGACTCTTGACTGCATCGTCCAAGTCGGACGAAGTGAAGGCGTAACCATAAGAATAAATATCGTTAGTGTCAGAGGTTCTCGTGACAAAATCGAAAGTCGGGATATTCACGCTCATAACATTCTTAGTACCCGTATCGAGAGAGACCTCCTGCTTCGGAGCCATGAAAGAAACGTTCACAGCCTCTGCTGACATAGAGGAGCGCGCAAGAACGAAATTCTTGTTG
>CAJOPI010000380.1 GCA_905236275.1 uncultured Lachnospiraceae bacterium
AGCATGGCGGAAGCGCGAAGCGCGGAGCCATGCGTAGGACTTATAGGCATGGTGGCGCATGGCGCAAGCCATGCATGAAAGTTAGGAGGTAAAAATTGTGAATAAGAAAGGATTAACCGTTACGGGAAAGCAGCGGATCGCCGGATGGGCATTCCTGACTCCTGCCAGCCTTCTTATATTTATATTAAGCTTTTATCCAATGTTTCAGGCGCTTCTTACGTCATTTAAGACAGGCTCCAGCGCAAATATGCAGTGGGCGCCGCTGTTCTTTAATTATAAGAGAATGTTTGCAGATAAGCTCTTTCTTCGTTCGGTGGGAAATACTTTCCTTTACCTGATAATCCAGGTTCCGATTATGCTGATTTTGGCCATCCTTTTGGCACAGATTCTGAACAACAAGGACATCAAGTTCCGCGGACTTTTCAGGACGATGGTATTCCTGCCCTGCGCAACTTCGCTTGTTTCATACGCTTTGATATTTAAGTCACTTTTCGCTACACAGGGACTTATCAACCAGATTCTGCAGACTATCGGAATCACACATGCTAACATAAATTTTCTCGGTACACCGGGAACTGCGAAAGCGGTTATAATATTTGCACTTCTCTGGAGATGGACGGGCTACAACATGGTATTCTATCTGGCAGGACTGCAGAATATTGAATATCAGGTTTATGAGGCAGCGAAAATCGACGGTGCCAACGGCTGGGATACCTTCTGGAAGATAACCGTACCGCTCCTTAAGCCTACGATCATCATGACATTTATCATGTCGATCAACGGTACATTACAGCTCTTCGATGAGTCAGTCAACCTGACAAACGGAGGTCCTGCAAACTCGACAATTACAATGTCACACTATATTTACAACAACTCATTCGGTCAGGGTGTAGCAAACTTCGGATACGCTTCGGCAATGTCCTTCTTCGTATTCATACTTGTTGCAATCCTTGCATTTATCAACCTGAAAGTAGGTGATACACGTGACTAAGATTAAAGGTTCATCAATACAGAGAAGACTTATACCGAGTTATATCTTCCTTATAATAGTTTCGTTTCTTTCGGTATTTCCTTTTTACTGGATGATATCGGCAGCTACCAATACGACGGTTGATGTTGCAAGAGGAAGCCTCGCCATAGGAGCACATGCTATGGAGAATTTTCAGCATCTGCTGGCAAATCAGGACCTCTGGGGAACAATGGCTAATTCGTTTTTCTATGCTATTGTACAGACTATCCTTTGCTTAATCATCTGCTCACTTGCAGGTTACGGCTTTGAGCTTTATCACGACCAGGGCAAGGACAGGCTTTTTGCTATCCTCCTTCTTGCAATGATGGTACCGCAGGTTGCAACCATGATACCCCTTTTCAGAATGATATCCGGTGCACACCTCCTGAATTCGGTCTGGGCATTTATCCTCCCTTCAATATCTACACCTTTTATGATAATGATGTTCAGACAGAATTCGAGAAATTTCCCTGTTGCCATCATGGAATCTGCAAGAATTGACGGACTTAACGAGTTTCAGATCTTCGTATCAATGTATGTGCCCATTATGAAGTCTACTTATGCGGCAGCTACGGTTGTAACCTTCATGAATGCATGGAACTCATATATGTGGCCGAAGGTTGTAATGACCGATAACAGAGCACAGACAATGCCGATGCTTATCGCAAACCTTGCATCGGGCTACACGACAGATTACGGTATGCTGATGATGGGCGTACTTTTCTGCTCGGTTCCTACGATGCTTATATTCTTCTTCTTACAGAAGAGCTTCGCAGAAGGATTGACAGGTGCAGTCAAGTGATAATTATAGAGGAGGGAAAGTTCGGTGAAGAACTTTGATTATGGAATTTTATCGAATCCGGAAGTTTTCAAAGAGAACAGGATTGAAGCCCATTCGGATCATGAATGGTATTCTTCTGAACAGGCTTCGGAAAAAGGGATTTCGGATTTCAAATATTTCTTGAACGGTGTGTGGAAATTCGCCTATGCAAAAAATGTAGATCTGGCACCTAAGAGCTTCATGGAAGAAGATTTTGACGTGTCGGGCTGGGATGATATCCCGGTTCCGGCGCACATACAGATGCAGGGCTACGGCGTTCCGCAATATGCGAATACCGAGTATCCATGGGAAGGCCATGAGAAGATAGTACCCGGGGAAATACCTACGAAATTCAATCCGGTTGCGAGTTACGTAAAATTTTTCAGCCTGCCTGAATTTATGGAAAAAAGACCTGTATATATTTCCTTTCAGGGAGCGGAAACTGCAATAGCGGTATGGCTCAACGGTAAATATGTGGGCTACAGCGAAGACAGCTTCACCCCTTCGGAATTTGAGCTGACGAAATATCTTAAAGAGGGTGAGAACAAGCTCGCGGTCCAGGTATTCAGATACAGCTCTGCAAGCTGGTGTGAGGATCAGGATTTCTTCCGTTTTTCCGGAATATTCAGGGATGTATATCTTTATACCGTTCCTGAGGTTCATGTAAGGGATCTGAAGGTCATAACAGCCCTTGATGATAATTATAAAAATGCAAATCTTGAGATAAATATGAAGGGCACCGCCAAGGGAAGCTACAAGATTTTGCTTTTGGATGCGGAGGGTGAAACCGTTATCTCGGGTTCGGGTGCGATAGACAGCGACACGAAGCTTACCATTCCTGTTGAGGAACCTGAGAAATGGAGCGCAGAGAAGCCTTATCTTTATACCCTTAAAATCTGTATTTTTGATGACAAGGACAGGGCACAGGAATTTATTTCCGAGAAGGTTGGATTCCGACGTTTCGAAATAATCAACAAGGTTATGCACCTGAACGGAAAGCGCATTGTATTCAAGGGTGCGAACCGTCATGAGTTCTGCGCCGAGTCGGGACGCGTGCTTCCGGTAAAGCATATAGTAAAAGACCTTGTGACAATGAAGCGCAACAATATAAATGCCATCAGGACAAGTCATTATCCTAACCGAACCGACTTCTACCGCCTTTGTGATGAGTATGGATTTTATGTAATTGATGAAACAAATCTTGAAACTCATGGAACCTGGAATGCGATTCTTGGGGGAAAAGAAGAGCTTGCCTTTGCGGTTCCGGGCGACAGGAAGGAATTCTTAGGGATGGTTCTCGACAGGGCTAAGTCGATGTTTGAGCGTGATAAAAACCATGCCTGCATTCTTATCTGGTCCCTCGGAAATGAGTCCTACGGCGGAAAAGACCTGCTTGAAATGTCAAAGTTTTTCCATAAGGCAGACAAGACAAGGCTCGTTCATTATGAAGGAGTATGGTGGGATAAGCGTCATCCGGAAACTACGGATATTGAGAGTACGATGTACAGACCGGTGAGCGAGATAAAGGAAGTCATCAAAAAGCTTGACAGACCTTATATAAGCTGCGAATACGCCCATGCAATGGGAAATTCGCTTGGTGCCATCAAGAAGTACACCGACCTTGCGGACAACAGTGAGCTTTACCAGGGCGGCTTTATCTGGGATTATATCGACCAGTCGCTGACCACACATGACAGGAACGGAGTTGAGTATCAGGGCTACGGCGGTGATTTCGGAGACAGACCCTGTGATTATGACTTTAGCGGAAATGGTCTTGTTTACGGTAAAGACAGAGACCCTTCGCCAAAGATGCAGGAAGTGAAGTCGGTTTATCAGAATATCGAGATTAATTTCACTGAGAAGGATTTTGAAATAAGAAATAAGAATCTCTTTACAAATACAGATGAATTTGACTGCATTCTGACGCTTGAAAAAGAGGGAAGAATTATTGAAAAGCTAAATGAGAATTATTCCGTTGAGCCTCTTTCAAAGAAGAAATTCGCGATTCCTTTTGAAATTCCTGAGGATGGCGAGTATCTTGTCAATCTGTCCTTCGTGCTCAAAGAAGCTCGGATATGGGCTGAGGCAGGCCATGAGGTCGCATGGGGACAGAAGGTATGCGGTAAATATGAGGCTGCCCCGGCTGCTTCGGGAATGCTTACGGTAAATAACTGCTGGAATGTGATAGGAGTATCGGGAAGGGATTTTGAGATCCTCTTTTCTAAGCTGGCAGGCGGCATCGCATCTTATAAATATGGCGGTAAAGAGCTTCTTGACGGAATCCCGAAGCCGAATTTCTGGCGCGCAATGACGCAGAATGACATCGCTAACCAGCTTGCTTTCAGGGCAGGCCAGTGGAAGATTGCAAGTATTTATCTTTCGCATAAATTCGAGCATGGGACGAGAGGGGATGAGCCGGAGCTTGAAGAGAGGGAAGAATCGGTTTCGGTTAAATTCACTTATCATCTGCCTGTCAAGCCTGAGATGGACTGCTTCGTGACTTATGAAGTGTATGCGGACGGAAGGGTTGTATGCAGCCTTGAAATGGATGCGTCTGCTAAGGTCGGGGAGCTTCCGGCATTTGGAATGATAGTTCCGATGAGTTCGGAGTTCAGGCAGCTTAAATGGTATGGGCTTGGACCTGATGAAACCTACGTTGACAGAAATCATGCAAAGCTGGGAATTTATTCCAACGAGGTTTCGGACAATATGGCGAAATACCTTGTGCCTCAGGAGTGCGGCAACAAGGAGGCTGTAAGATATGCAGAGGTTACCGATGACATTGGACGGGGGCTCAGATTCGAAGCTGAAGGGGAAAGCTTCGGATTCTCGGCACTGCCCTATTCACCGCACGAGCTTGACAATGCCATGCATCCGAATGAGCTTCCGCCTGTCATGAAGACCTGGGTGAGGGTAGGTTCTCAGATGGGTATTGCCGGCGATGATACATGGGGAGCACTTACGCACAAAGAATTTATGCTCAACAATAAGAAAAAAATGGAGCTCAAATTCAGTTTCAGGGGAGTCTGATCAAGAATAAATAACACATGGTTTACATAATTCCAAAAGATTGTGAATCCTGAAAGTCCGCATAAATAAAGGGGTCAGGACACGTCTTTTGGAATTAATTTTTTAAAAATTTCAGAAATCTTAAAGAAAGTCAAAAAATGATTAAAAATAATTGAAAAAGGGCTTGCCATAAATTAAAATTAACAACGGTTGAAATGTTCAGAAATAAAAACATTCAATTTTGATTGGAGAGGTGTGAAAAAAGGGATTCAATACAGGCTGCGCAATCAGGAATTGCGCAGCCTGTATTGTTTTGGAGTCATAAAAACATTGCGTAAAGATGCACCATGGGTTATAATTAATATTGTTCAAAAATAAGAACAATATTGAAATGTTTGCGCAATTCCATGGGGAGAAGAGATTATGGAATATGATGTAAGGCTTGAGATGCACAACATCATCAGTAGAGGCGCAGATGATAAGAACCTCCTGGATTTAAGCCGGGTTGAGGAAGAAATTGAAGGGCTGAGGAAACGCGGAATATTCCTTGATGGTCCGGTAATGGTGAAGCAGGAGCTCATAGATG
Organism: uncultured Lachnospiraceae bacterium; assembly: GCA_905236275.1. GTDB lineage: Bacteria > Bacillota > Clostridia > Lachnospirales > Lachnospiraceae > NK4A144. The sequence goes on from CAJOPI010000380.1 coordinate 5,425, forward strand.
GGAAAGAGTCAAAAATCCTTTTGCCACTGAGTGACAACCCTGAACATCCGGGCAGGACCACCGGCAGATTTTTCAACACCATGGTATATGCCAGGTGTGCATACGGAAGGGAATTTTTAGGGGAGAGAAAAATTCTCGAAATGTCGGAAAATATGCAGAAGGAGCTGCGCGAAAAGGATTTTTCCTTTACGGAGATTATATATGCGATAATTACCATTCCCGGAGGAAAAATTGTTGACATATATATTCCTTATAGGAGCAAGAATGATTAATTATGACAGCATCCGTTATATGAATGTTTATTCAAAGATTTATTCCATGTCATACAGAGAAATGGACGGAGCATTCAAAGACTTCTACAGCATCTGCAGGGAAAATGAAATAAAGCTGATGGGGCATGTCTTTTATTCGATAAATAAATTGGAAGATAATGACAGGATGGAGATTGAAATCTTTTTTCCTGCGGAAAAGAGAGTGGAGATACCGGCAGGTAAGTTAAGATACCGGAATTATTTTATTGTGGAGAAAATGATTTCGGTGGTTGTAGAAGGAAAAATGGAAACCAATATAAAGAAGGCTTATCTGCTTATGGAAAAAAGGGCTTCTTCCAAAAAGCAGAAGCTGATGACTCCTTTTTTTCATGAAATTCACCGTACCGGTAAGAAGGGATATATTCTTGTAAAGGCGGCAGTTGAATAATGGCAGTGAGGTAAAACCTATTAAAAGACTATAGTTTTACAAGCCGGAGTGAAGGACTGTCAGAAATCCCTTAAATATCGGAGCCTGCTCGGTTTTTGATACAATGTATACCTTGAAAAATCAAATACAGGGTGATACAATTATAAAGTAAATCTGAGTTTACAAACTTTATAAGTGTGAAGGGAGATTTAACAATGAAAAAAAGAATAGTAGCTATGGTACTTTGTGCTGCTCTTTCTTCAATCGCAGTTGTTCCTGCATTCGCAGCTACAGCAGCAGAGGAAGTTGCTTCAGCAGTAGCGACACAGGCACAGAGAACAGCAGATTACGCAGCTTATCAGGCAGCTCTTGCCAACTTCAGGGCAGAGCAGGTTGCTAAGGGGATTGCAGAGACAGCAGAAGGACAGGCAGCTTACGCAGCTTACCAGGCAGCTCTTGCTAACTTCTACAATGTTGAGCTTGCAAGAGGCGCAGCTCAGGCAGCAGAGGGACAGGCAGCTTACGCTTACGGACAGACTGTTCTTGCAGCTTTCTATCAGCAGCAGCTTGCTGAGTCAGCAGCTCAGAAGGCAGCAGGTCAGGCTGATTATGAGGCATATCAGACAGCTCTTAAGGCAAGAGAGGCAGCTATCCTTGCACAGAAGGCAGCTACAGAGGCTGAGAGAGCAGTTCTTTTAGAGCAGGTTAAGGCATATCTTGCACAGCTTGGCTACTAAGAAATAGATATAACTGCATATTGAGTTGTTAATTAAAAAGGGCGGTACTTTTGGAAGTTCCGTCCTTTTTTGCAAATTATCGATATCCGAAGGAGCTATATGACTTTCAGGACGAGACTGACAATAGCTTTTCTGGTAATTGTTCTTATTCCAATCATACTTTTTGGCGCAACGATCGCGGTAATGACCAGTTATGAGAGCCATATGATCCGCAAGGAATTTGGTATTGATGTGGATACTTTAGGAATTGCGACAAATGGTGTTCAGCTTTTTGCCTCTTCGACCGATAATATATATGGGGAGCTGCGGGAAACTGCAAATGAAAGATCAACAGAGCTTGAAGATCCCGCATTTCTGGAGGTAATTAACGGCAGACTTGAAAGATTATCCTCGTTTCTCATAATAAGAAAAGGCAATGACATTTATTACAGCGGTGATGCAGCCAAAACTACTGAAATTCGTGAACTACTTCCCCAATATGAGGGAGATAACAACGGAATTAACTCCAGAGAAACTTATATAAGGGAAAAGAAGCTTATAATTAAACAGGTTGATTTTCGTTTTTCTGACCATTCCAAAGGAACTGCTTTTATAGTGACTTTGATATCGGAACTGATACCTGATATACGTTCATCAATCATGAAGATAGGTCTGGCACTTGTCTTTATCCTGATGATTACAGGTGTGGCACTTGTGTCCTGGATATATACGGGTATCGTGTCACCGATCAGGGAGATAAGTATGGCCTCGCAGAAAATACAGGAAGGCATACTTGATTTTGAGGTAAATATACCCAATGCTGATGATGAAGTGGCGAGCCTTTGCAGGAATTTCGAGGAAATGAGACGAAGGCTGAAGGATTCGGCCGAGCAGAAGATAGAGACTGAGAATGAGAACAGGGCTCTTATTACTAATATATCGCATGATCTGAAGACTCCCGTAACTTCCATAAAGGGTTATGCGGAAGGGCTTCTTGACGGGGTGGCGGATACTCCGGAGAAGCGGGAAAAGTATCTTCGGACGATTTTCAATAAGGCGAACGATCTTGACCGTCTTATCAATGAACTTACTTTTTATGCAGGAATTGATACTGACAGAATTCCATATAACTTTGCAAAGGTAAATGCAACTGATTATTTTAATGACTGTGCTGAAGAATTAAAAACCGAATTGGAATCGCGTTCGTATACCTTCGTCTACACGAATACGATTTCGCCGGAGTTGATAGTTATTGCAGACCCGGTACAGTTTAAGAAGGTCATTAACAATATCGTTGGAAATTCCATTAAGTATATGGACAAGAAAAAGGGGAAAATTGCGATTTTCCTAAAGGAAAGCGAATCGGAACTTATAGTTTCGCTTAAGGATAATGGAGCAGGAATTGATGAAAAGAGCCTTCCGTACATTTTCGACAGATTTTACCGCGAGGATGCATCGAGGAACAGTGCAAAGGGAGGTTCCGGAATCGGACTGTCCATAGTTAAAAAGATCGTTGACGATCATGGCGGACGTGTCTGGGCGACAAGCCGCAAAGGGGAAGGGACAACTATTAACATTGCCCTTGCGAAATATGAAGGGGCAAATAACGAGTATGGTTCAACAGGGGGAGCCGGATGAGCAGAATATTAATTATTGAAGACGAGGATTCGATCGCGGACTTAGAGAAGGATTATCTTGAACTGTCTGCTTTTGAAGTCGAAGTGAAACACGATGGAGTTGAGGGGCTTCAGAGTGCCCTTGAAGGCAATTTTGACCTTATTATCCTGGATCTCATGCTTCCGGGTGCGGATGGCTTTGAAATCTGCAAGAAGGTACGTGAGGTAAAGGACACTCCTATAATTATGGTATCGGCAAAGAAGGACGATATCGATAAGATAAGGGGGCTTGGTCTCGGAGCTGATGACTACATGACGAAGCCTTTCTCGCCGAGTGAGCTTGTGGCAAGGGTTAAGGCTCACCTGTCGCGCTTTGAGAGACTTACGGCAAACGGCAGACCGAGGAATGAGGTCATCGAGATAAGAGGTCTGAAGATTGACAGGACCGCTAGGCGGATATGGGTAAACGATGAAGAAAAGCAGTTTACCACGAAGGAATTTGACCTTCTCGCATTCCTTGCGTCCAATCCGAACCATGTATATTCGAAGGAAGAGCTTTTCAAGAATATATGGGATATGGAGTCTGTCGGAGATATTGCGACCGTAACGGTTCATATCAAAAAGATTCGTGAAAAAATCGAGATGGATTCCTCCAACCCTCAGTATATTGAAACTATCTGGGGTGTCGGGTACAGATTTAAAATATAAAAACAGGATCGTAAATGCAGGGAATTTCTGCGTTTATGACGGGAAAAGATATGGCAGATGATAAGAGATTTGCGGTACTTATCGATATTGAAAATGTATCGCGAAAATATGTGGGCCTCATCATGGATGAGGCTTCTAACTATGGGGATTTAACGATCAAGAGGGCTTATGGGGACTGGACGCAGAGCTCCAGTGCCTCATGGCGTTCGATTCTTTTGGATAATTCGATAATTCCCATGCAGCAGTTTAATAACACTTTTGGCAAGAATTCCTCGGACTCGGCATTGATCATCGATGCTATGAAAATCCTCTATAATAACAATGTTGACGGCTTCTGTCTTGTGTCTTCGGACAGTGACTTTACAAGACTTGCCGCAACGCTTAAGGAAGAGGGAAAAATGGTTGTCGGTATGGGTGAAAGCAAAACACCCAATGCGCTTATAAAGGCCTGTGACTCCTTTAAGCTTCTGGATGTGCTTTATAAGGAGGCGAACGGGGATAAGGAAGAGAAAGAAGAGAAGGAAGAAAAGGAAGCGCAGGAGAAGGCGGCAATAGTAAAAAAGGCGGTTTCAAAGAGTACACCGAAAAAGGCTTCCTTGAAGTCTCCGGATGCAAAATCAAAGTCCAATCTGACCAAGCTTTCAACTATAGAGAAGGCCATAAGGCAGATAGTACTGAATTATGATGATGAAAACGGGATGAATATCAGCACTCTGGGAAACAGTCTGCAGAGGCGTTATCCGGATTTTGATACAAGAAACTACGGAGCTCCGAAGCTTTCGAAATTCCTGACACGTTTCAAGAGTTTTACACTTACAAAAATAGGAAATACAACATATATTAACGTAAATGATAAATAAGAATTTGGAAATTTTAATGGAGGATTCCTATCTGATCGCGGTCAGGAAGCCGGCAGGAACAGCGAGCGAGAGCGGCAGAATCGGTGAGATCGATATGCTGGGTCTTGTCAGAAATTATCTTGTAAAAAAAGGTGAGTCTGCCTATATTGCAATGATAATGCGTCTCGACCAGCCGGTGGAGGGAATCCTTCTTTTTGCGAAAAATAAAGAGTCGGCAGCGGTGCTGTCGAAGGAACTTAAAGAAGGTCTTATAAAAAAGACCTATAAAGCGATTGTAAAAACAGATAGTATGGCGATTGGCGGGGAACTGCGTCTTACGGACTATCTTATCCGGCAGAAGGGAAGCAATCTGACAAAAATTGCCGGTGAAAAGGAAAAATCGTCAAAGGATGCGAAGAAGGCGGAACTGATTTACAAGGTCGAAAAAGCCCTTGATGGGGGTAGGTATCTTCTTTCGATACGTCTGCTCACCGGACGTCACCACCAGATAAGAGTCCAGCTTTCAAACGCAGGACTTCCTATCCTGGGTGACAGAAAATACGGAGAAGCCTCAGACGACTACCGCGGCGGGCTTTGTCTTGCCTGCTGCCGATTGGAATTTACTCATCCCGGGTCTGGAGAAAAGGTCACTATTGAGGCTTCACCGACTTTTGTCAGGTCATGAAAGTTTTTTGTAAGCAACGATATGAACATTGTTATAGCGGGTGCCTATATTTATACTGTCAGCGGTTTTCATAAGAATTATCCGCTCGAGATTTTCAGGCGAGATGTCTTCGTTATCCGAACTCCAAAGCAGTTTCTGTTCTGTGTTACTGCCGATATTTTTGAGACTTGAATATATACGGTATTTAATTCTGTCCACCATATCCATATTCAGACGGTCAGAGGTTGAAAGAGCCAGTAACTTGTCTGCTGCGGAGTTGCTGACATTGATATTTTTTACGAGGACATGAACCTTGAGCCTTTCGGAATTGCCGGATATCCAGAATTCGCTTACCGAGTCGGGGAATAGCTTACTGCTGAACATGATCAGTTCCTCAGTAATAAGCCTTAATTTAAGGGCGTCAGCTTTACTCAGAGTGTAGTAAGAGGAGTAAAGGTCGGCTTTAGTAAAGCATTCTTCGATATCAGCTTCATAATTTCTGAGTTCAATTCTGTCTGTTCTGATTTTTACATTTCGTTTCCCTATATCATCAGGAATTTCATTTTGAGAAGGAATTTCTTCGATAGCGTTCTTCTGGATGAGATTAAGATACTGATAAGGGATTTCTATGCCGTTTTCATTGAATTTTTCTATAACGGCTATCCTTACCTCGCTGCAGGCAAGGAAATTATCGGTGTCGTTTTCGGTCCAGATAGTGGTTTCGAGCTGATAGGAATTGCCGGTAATAGCCATAAGGTAAACATCACCATAACCGTCGAGGTCGGCATTTTTTTCGTTATTTGGCAGAGTCAGAGGACAGTTTTTTACAGCCTCGCGAATCAGGTGGATTGCGAGACGGATATCAGAGGAATAACTGATTTCGAATTTAAGAAAAGTGCCGCGAAGATTTCCATGATGATAGCTTGTATTCAGTATGATCTTGTCATTGATCTCGCTGTTTGGAATAATATAGCAGATATTATCCATCGTGCGGAGAACGACATGGCGCGCGGTCATATCGTCAACAACGCAGGGCTTGTCAATGTCGGTTATAAGAACACGGTCGCCTGTATTAAAGGGACGGTAGATGCTTATCATGATTCCTGCCAGTACGTCTTCAAGTGCATCCTTGCCGATGATACCGAGAACAGCAGTGAAGACAACGGAACTTCCGAAGGCGAAGGCATAAAGCTTATCCAACCCGTTAAAGCCGTTTATGGCAAAAATCAGGGCGAAAATGATAATTACTCCCTTGGTGAAGCGGAAGAAAAATTTTATATGTATCCTTTTACTGTTCCTGTCAATTCTTCTGAAAATATAATCATTCAGTTTGATTGCGGCAAAACCCAGTATAAAGGCAATTATCAGGTTTGCTATAACTGTATTTGAAGGTATCTTATTTAGAATTTCCATAGGCTCCGCTAACCTCCGAGCGTATCCATTCGGCGAGCTTCTCTACGCCCTCACCGCTTTTTGCGCAGATGGGAATGATGTCGATATCGGGGTGACGCTTATGTATATTCTTCTCTGCCCGCTCCATATCAAAATCAAAATAGGGAGCTACATCAATTTTATTGATGATAACGAGGTCTGAAATCTGAAACATAAGAGGATATTTCAGGGGCTTGTCATCACCTTCCGGAACGGAAAGTATCATGGCATTTTTGCTTGCGCCCGTATCGAACTCTGCAGGACAGACAAGATTGCCGACATTTTCAAGGATTATCAGGTCGTAGTTTTTGAAATTCACAGAGTCAAGTCCCTGCTCCGTCATGTCTGCGTCGAGATGGCACATGCCGCCTGTGTGGAGCTGTATAGCATCGGCACCCGCCTCGATTATACGCTTTGTATCAACGTCTGAGTCGATGTCTGCCTCCATTACGGCTATTTTGTATTCGTCTTTTAAGAGTTTTATAAGCTGCGTGAGGGTTGTTGTTTTTCCTGAACCCGGCGAGCTCATAAGGTTTAAGAGAAAGGTTTTGTTCTCCCTTAATTTTTCCCGAAGCTCTTCCGCTTTTTTATCATTGTCTTCAAGTACATTTGCCTTCAGGTCTATAATTCTGACTTCACTCATTTTCCGCTATTATCTCCTTTAATATAAATTCTCTTCCATGAATGATTATAGCAAGACCGCTTCCGCATTCCGGACAGAGGTAATCGTGCTCTTTCGAGGGAAGATATTCGGCACCGCAGTCCTCGCAATGGGCGGAAACCGGAATCATTATACATTCGAGCTCAGAACCATTCAGGAGGGTGTCTTTTATCCCGCTTTTGTAGTATTTTTGCATGTATTCAGGCAGGATGCCAGTCATTTCACCTATCTCGCAGACAAGCTTTTGAACCCTGCAGATTTTTTCCTCTTCACATTTTTTTAGGGCAAGGTTCACAAGCCTTACCACATAGCTCATTTCATGCATTATATACAGCCTCGATATATTTATGATGTCAGGGTCAAAAGTCATCATGATATTCGCAAAAAAATGATTAAATTAAGCCCTGATATATGTCTAAATTTCAAATTAAGATCTATCAAAATTAAGAGAATGTATTAAATTTTTAACGTACATATGTTTATAGAGCTTATAGAATTGTTTATTTGTCGCTCAGCTCATTTAATTCATTTTAACAAATATGTTCCAAAAGGCAAAGATATAATAGGTAAAAAGCTTGACAGAAAAAGTATTTACGGCTATAATATCACGCGCAAAGTGCTAATTTTTCGGGAATTGTATTAAATTTTATACATAAGAAAGGAAGAAAAAGGATGGATTCACAGCCTGTTGTAAAGAAAAACATTATCACTTATGAAGGCGTACAGAAGCTTGAGGCGGAGCTTGAAGAGCTCAAGACTGTCAAGAGAAAGGAAGTCGCAAAGAAGATTCAGGAAGCCAGAGAGCAGGGTGACTTGTCGGAAAACGCAGAGTATGATGCCGCAAAAGCAGAGCAGGCTGAGTATGAAGCCCGTATCGGAGAAATAGAGGCAATCCTTAAACATGCGGAAGTCGTTACCGATGATGAAGGCGACGGAAACAAGGTTCGTATCGGCTGCAAGGTCAAGATTATGGATATGGAATTCAAGGACGAAATGGAGTACAGGATCGTTGGTTCCACAGAAGCAAACAGCCTGAAAGGAAAAATTTCAAATGAGTCTCCTGTTGGAAAGGCACTGCTTGGACATAAAAAAGGCGATACTGTCAAGGTTGAAACCAAGGCGGGAGTACTTAAGTATAAGGTTCTTGAGATTTCAAAGACCGGAGAATGATCATAGAGAAGAGGAGACAGACAGATGCCGGAACAGGATATTTTAGCAGTTAAGAGGGAAAAGCTCAGGGAGCTTCAGGAAGCCGGAAAAGACCCTTTCGTTATAACAAAATATGATGTGACTCATCATACCTCCGAGATAAAGGAGAAGTTCGAGGAGCTTGAAAATAAGGATGTGTGTCTTGCGGGACGTATGATGTTCAAGCGCAAAATGGGTAAGGCTTCCTTCTGCAACATAATGGATAAGACCGGAAAAATCCAGGTTTATGTTGCTCGTGACTCCATCGGAGAAGAAGCTTACGAGAACTTCAAGAAGATGATGGACGTAGGCGATATTTTTGGTGTAAAGGGCTTCGTTTTCAGGACAAAGACAGGAGAGATTTCCATACATGCGAAGGAGCTTACAATCCTTTCAAAGAGCCTTCTGCCCCTTCCGGAGAAGTTCCATGGTCTCACCGATACCGATACAAGATATCGTCAGAGATATTTAGACCTCATCATGAATGAAGAGGTAAAGGAAACCTTTATAAAGAGGTCGAAGATCATCAGCCTTATCCGTAAATTCTTAGGTGAGAAAGACTTTATGGAGGTTGAGACTCCGATGCTCGTCGAGAATGCGGGCGGTGCGGCAGCAAGACCTTTTACAACCTTTTATAATGCGCTTGATGAGGAGAGAAAGCTCCGTATATCACTTGAACTTTACTTAAAGAGACTTATCATCGGCGGACTTGAAAGAGTTTATGAGATAGGACGTGTGTTCAGAAACGAGGGAACCGATACGAGGCATAACCCTGAGTTTACTTTGATGGAGCTTTATCAGGCATATACCGATTATAACGGAATGATGGATCTGACTGAGGAGATGTTCCGTTACCTCGCCGAGAATGTTTGCGGAAGCGCAGTGATTACATATGGCGGAAAGGAAATCGACCTCTCAAAGCCTTTCAGACGACTTACCATGATCGATGCAATCAAGGAAGAGACCGGAATTGATTTTGACAGCGTTAGTTCTGATGATGAAGCGAAGGCTCTTGCAAAGGAGAAGCATATCGAATTCGAGGCTCATCACAAGAAGGGCGATATCGTAAATCTCTTCTTTGAGGAGTTCTGCGAAGACAAGATGGTTCAGCCGACTTTTATCATGGATCACCCGATTGAGATTTCGCCGCTCACAAAGAAGAAGCCCGAAGACCCGACAAAGGTTGAGCGTTTCGAGCTTTACATCAACGGTTGGGAGATGTGCAATGCTTATTCCGAGCTTAACGATCCGATCGACCAGAGAGAG
>CAJOPI010000381.1 GCA_905236275.1 uncultured Lachnospiraceae bacterium
GGGCGCAAGAAGAAGTCAGCCGCAAAGCGGCATGCGCCCGGCGCGAGCTCATTAACAAAATGGCAATACATTTTGTTAATGAGTATATCATAGAGGAATGCCGGCAGGAGAACCGGGGAATATTAGCTGTATTGCAGAGGAGAGTTACAATGAAAAAGAGAGCATTAAAAGAAATTATAGAGTGGATTCTTGTTGTAGTCGTAGCGGTTGCACTTGCATACCTTGTTAACCATTTCATAATCGTTAATGCCGTTGTTCCTTCGTCGTCAATGGAAACAACAATTATGACAGACGACAGGGTAATAGGTCTGAGATTTGCATACAATTTCGAAGATCCCAAGCGCGGCGACATAATCATATTCAAATTTCCCGATGATGAGTCAAAGCTTTATATTAAACGTCTTATAGGACTTCCGGGTGAAACTGTCGAGATAAAGGACGGAAAGGTCTATATAAACGGAGAAGTACTTGACGAGCCTTATCTTACGGTAACGACCGAGGGAAGCTATGGACCTTATAATGTTCCGGAAGGACATTATTTCATGCTTGGAGATAACAGAAATAAATCGGCAGATTCAAGATTTTGGAACAACACTTACCTTGCAAGGGAAAAGATAGTCGGAAAGGCAGTATTCAAATACTGGCCCGGATTCAAGGGCTTATAAAACACAAGGAGGCAGTCATGATATCAAAGAAAATGGAAGCACTTGTAAAAAACAATTCCGTCATAAGGGTTATGTTCGAAGAAGGACAGCTCATGGCAAAGGAATTCGGAGCTCAGAATGTATATGATTTTTCGTTGGGAAATCCCAATATACCGGCACCGGAGAAGGTTAGAGAGGTCATAAAGAGACTCCTCGAGGAAGAAGACCCTGTGGTGCTTCATGGTTATATGAATAATGCCGGCTTTCCCGAGGTCAGGAAAAAGATAGCCGATTCATTAAATAAGAGATTTGACACCTCCTTTGACGAAAACAATATAATGATGTGCAGCGGTGCTGCTGAGGGACTGAACTGTGCCTTAAAGGCTGTATTGAATCCCGGAGACGAGGTTGTAACCTTCGCACCCTACTTTGTCGAATATAAAAACTATGTTGCAAACTATGACGGCATTCTAAAGGCTGTTCAGCCCGACAGAAAAGATTTTATGCCTGATATAGAATCCTTCAGTTCTTTGATAAATTCCAAAACAAAAGCAGTTATAATAAATAATCCCAACAATCCGGCAGGCGTTATCTATGATGAGGATACAATAAAAAAGATAGCCGCAGTGATGGAGGAAAAAGAGAAAGAGTACGGACAGGAAATTTATCTGATTGCCGATGAGCCTTACAGAGAGCTTGTTTATACGGATAAGAAGGTTCCTTACGTAAGTAAATATTATAAAAACAGTATAATATGCTATTCTTTTTCAAAAACCCTTTCACTTCCGGGAGAGCGCATAGGTTATCTGCTAATACCTGATGAATGTGCCGGACATGAAGAGCTTTTCAGCGCAGTAACCATTGCGAACAGGGTTATCGGATGTGTAAATGCCCCCTCGCTTTTCCAGAAGGTTGTTGCGGAATGTATAGATGAAAAAGCCGATATAGCTTTCTATGCAAAAAACAGGGAGGCTCTTCTTAATGGCTTAAGGGAATGCGGCTTTGACTGCATAGAACCTGAAGGGGCTTTTTACCTTTTTATGAAAACACCTGTTGAGGACGAGAAAGAGTTTGTTGCCGAGGCAAAAAAGGAGCATATACTTCTGGTTCCGGGTTCTTCATTCTGCTGTAGCGGTTATGTAAGGATAGCTTACTGCGTGGACTATGGCACCATCATCAATTCAATGCCGGGCTTTAAGAAGCTTGCGGAAAGGTATGGTATTTCGAAATGAGCTTTGAGGAAAATATAAGGAAGGTTGTACCCTACACACCGGGAGAGCAGCCACAGAGAAAAGTAATCAAGCTAAATACAAATGAATGTCCTTATCCGCCTTCAGAGAAGGTTACAAGGGCTTTGAGGGAATTTGATACGGAGCTTTTAAGGAAATATCCCGACCCGGAATGCTCAGGGCTCGTAGGAGCAATAGCGGATTATTATAAGGTCGGAAAAGAGAAGGTCTTTGTCGGGGTCGGTTCGGATGACGTTCTTTCGATGTGCTTCCTTACTTTCTTTGCAGGGAAAAAGCCCGTTTTATTCCCTGATATAACCTATTCTTTTTATGATGTCTGGGCAAACGTGTATGGTATTCCTTTCGAGACAATAGCTCTTGATGAGGATTTTAATATCAGGGCGGAAGACTATAAAAAAGAGAACGGCGGTATAGTCATTGCTAATCCGAATGCACCGACAGGCGTGGAGGAACCCTTAAGCAAAATCGAAGAAATAATTTCTTCATCACCGGATTCTATAGTGATAGTGGATGAGGCTTATGCGGACTTCGGAGAGAATACGGCGATTTCCCTTGTAGATAAATATAAAAATCTCGTTGTCACAAGAACGATGTCGAAATCAAGAGCACTGGCGGGGATGCGTATAGGCTATGCCTTTGCTGATGAAAGACTTATAAAATACTTAAATGACGTTAAATTCTCGGTCAACTCCTATACGATGAACATGCCTTCACTTATAGCAGGAAGGGAAGCTATTCTGGATGATGAATATTTTAAGGAAATTCGGGATAAAGTAGTTGCAACGAGAGAGTGGACAAAGGCTGAGCTGAAAAAACTGGGTTTCAGCTTCAGGGATTCGAAGACAAACTTTATCTTTGCGACTCACGAATCTGAGCAGGCTGAGAGAATTTATGAGGTATTGAAGGAAAAGGATGTTTATGTAAGATACTTTAATAAGCCAAGACTTTCTGACTATTTAAGGATATCAATAGGCACCGACGAGGAAATGAAGGAACTGGTATCATTATTAAAGAATATTCTGAAACGCTAATGCACTTTTTATAGCAAACGTCATTGACGTTTGCCCATTGCGCTGGGTGCAAGCCGCTGAAAGCGGCTATTTTCCAAGTGCACCCAGACGCATCA
>CAJOPI010000382.1 GCA_905236275.1 uncultured Lachnospiraceae bacterium
CTGCTTAAATCTGGTTCTCACATCAATTACCGGTACTATTTTTCCTCTTAAGTTTATCAGCCCCTTTATGTAATCTTCAACTTCAGGAATTTCAGTAATCGGCTGTATGCCCATTATTTCATTGACGTACTTAAGCTCTATACCATAGCATTCCGTACCGGACTTGAAGGTCATAAACTGGTGCGTTCCGATGGCACTCAAACCTTCTTCAGTTTCCTGCATAACATCTTCCTGCCTGTCATCCGCCATGCGCTCTCTCCTTTCCCTATTTTCCTGATAATGTACCGATATCAAGTATCAAAGCTATGCTTCCGTCCCCAAGCTGTGTACATCCCGAAAGTCCGTCAACCTTCTTGATATATTCCGGTATGGGCTTGACGACTATTTCCTGCCCGCCGAGGAGTCTGTCAACGAATATGCATATCTTCTGGGACTCATATTCGGTAAGTATCATTATTCCATCGTCTATATCTTTCCTGGCATCCTTTATATGGTATTTCTCATTAAGTCTTACCACCATGTAGTACTGTCCACGGACGTTCAGATATTCTTCACCGTCCGGTTCCTTTATCAGGCTCGACCCCTTGACGTTTATGAACTCCTTTACCGATCCGGTCTCTATCACGAATTTCTGATTTCCGACTTCCATCAGTATTCCGCTGATTATCGCAAGTGTCAGGGGAATCTTCAAGGTCATTGTGGATCCCCTGCCGTACTCCGAATCGATCTCGAGCATTCCGCCGACCGATTGGATATTCTGCATTACCACATCCATTCCAACGCCCCTGCCTGAAAGTTCCGTAACCTTTTCCTTAGTTGAAAAGCCCGGCGAGGTGATAAACTGGTATATCTCCTTGTTTGTATAATCAGCAATCGTTTTATCCCTTGGAACGATTCCGTTCTTCTTTGCCTTTGCAAAAAGCTTTTCCGGATTCATTCCTCCGCCGTCGTCGCTCACACTTATGAGAACCTTTCCGCCCTCATTCTTTGCCTCAAGTGTTATAAGTCCCTTTTCGCTTTTTCCTGCCGCTTTTCTTGCTTCCTTTTCCTCGATACCATGGTCGATGGAATTTCTTATCATGTGCATCAGAGGATCTGAAATATGCTCGATGATATTTTTATCAACCTCGGTATTTTCTCCTATCATCTTGAATTCGATTTCCTTGCCGACCTTCCTGGAAGTGTCGAAAACTATCCTGTTCATCTTCTGGAAGGTGTTCGTCAGGGTCATCATTCTCATCGACATGATGACATCCTGCATTTCGGAAATGAATTTAGTAAGCTGAGCCGCAGACTTATTGAAATTCGTAAGGTTGAGCCCCGGCACATTGAGATCCGGATTCTGAAGCACTACCGACTCCGCAATTACGACTTCGCCTATCAGATCCATGAGCTGGTCAATCTTGTTTACATTTACGCTTATGTAGCTGGCCGCAGCAGCCTTTGGTTTCTTATTCTTTGCGAGGGTTGCCTTCTTTCCTGACGATTTATTTTCAATGACATAATCACCCGGCTTTACCTCGTCCTTTTTCTCCGCTGCCCTGGTCTCTTTTTCTTCATCCGCGGGCATCTCCGCTTCGCCTAAATCTATCGTATCCGAACCCACTATCTCATTCGGCACATCAAAGCCTGCCTCGAACTCTTCCTTGCTGCATTTTGACACTTCCGTGCTTTCCACGTCAAAGCCGCCCAGAGCCGCCTTGATATCCTCTTCCTCAAGATTACTCTTCAGAAGAAGCTTGAAGCCCTGCTCGATTATCACATCAGCCGAAGCCTCATTCGTGATAATGTCCTCCGGAGAATAATACATTTCCTCCGTAACTTCCTTGAGCGAATTTGCAAGCGCGTAAGCATGAATATTGCTCATCTGCGTATCATTACGGTAATAAGCTATAACGTAATAATACTTAAACTTATCTCCCCCTGCAGCACCTATGTAGAACTGTTTAGGTCCCTCATCCGGCTCTTCCTTCGGAAGCGGTTTATCCTCCTCAAGAATTTCATTCTTGATCTTTGTAAGGAATTTGTCTATATCCTTTATAAGCGAGGATGAATCCTTTGTAGGTTCTCCGCCTTCTTTTATATTGTCGAACTCTTCCCTTAGGAAATCCGATACCGCCAGGATTTTTTCAACGAGTTCAAGATGCGGTACGTTATCCGGATGTGACTCTCTTATGTAGAAGAAAACATCTTCCAGTTTATGTGCCAGCTTCATGATATTGTCGAACATCATGATACCCGATGACCCCTTTATGGTATGCATCACCCGGAAAAATTCGTTTATGTCATCATCATCGAACCCGTCCGCATCCTTCTTTTCAAGGGTAGTCATTTCAAGCTGTTCAAGAAGCTGTCCGTTCTCATACAGATACATATCCAGCATTCCATCCAGTTCTTCTCCCATCGTCTCCCTCCTTTCCTCAATCTGAAAATCATTTTATAAGTTTCAGTTTTTTCATTGCCGTCTTCAGTCTGTCTACGTCTACAGGCTTTGCACAATAAACCGTTGCCCCAAGTTCAAAAGCCATCTTGACGTTTTTTTCCGCCGAAAGAGCCGTCATCATTATTACCTTGACCTGCTCCTTCTCAGGTATACCCTTATCCTTTTCGATCTCGCGTATGGTTTTAAGCACCTGATATCCGTCCATTTCAGGCATCATGACATCAAGACAGACAAGATTGTAAGGCTCATCATCCTCCATAGCCATTACATAGGCTTCGACTGCTTCCTGTCCGTCAACAGTACCGTCACATTCACCATACCTGGACATATGATTCATTATGAACTTCCTACTGGCGAAATCATCCTCTGCTATAAGTATCTTCATCGTCAGCGTCTCCCTTCTTGATTGATGCTACATAGTAGATAACACACTGTAAATCTTATTTGAGATCGCACTCAACGGGAGCTGGTACTCCACCGCGCCGATATCATAAGCGACCTTGGGCATTCCGTAAACCACACATGAAGTCTCATCCTGACCTATTGTGCGCCCTCCTGCTCTCCTTATTGCCAGAAGTCCGTCCGCACCATCTTTTCCCATTCCTGTAAGGATTGCCGCAACAGCCCTTCTTCCCGCAACCTTAGCAACCGATTCGAACATCACATCAACCGATGGACAGTGTCCGCTGACCCTCTCGCCCTTCCTGCATTCGACCTGAAAATGTTCACCGTTTTTTACCAGCCTCAAATGCTTGTCTCCGGGTGCTATAAGCACAAGTCCGGCTGTTATCGGGTCTCCGGTTTCGGCCTCCTTTACCTTCACCGCACACTGATTGTTCAGTCTTTCGGCAAACATCTTCGTAAAGCCCGTAGGCATATGCTGGGTAACGATTGTCCCCGGGATGTCAGCCCTAAAGCCCATCAGCACATCGGCAAGTGCCTCTGTCCCGCCTGTTGATGCCCCAAGTGCCACTACAAGTTCTTTATTGTTTATGTTTTCCGAAGGTACCGTGTTTTTTTTCACTACGGTCTTTTTCATCCGGCTTACATCTACCGTCGATGCAATCTTTACCTTGGTACAAAGCTCCCTTTTTAAGTAATTCAGTATTTCTTCCTTCGTCATGTTCACAGGCTTTGAGATAAAGTCAACCGCACCCACCCTCAATGCATCAAAAACCTTGTCGCTGAGTGAGCTTACCATGACTACGGGAATCGGATACTGAGGCATAAGCCGCTGCAGGAATTCTATACCGTCCATCCTCGGCATCTCAATGTCAAGTGTCATGACATCAGGCCTGTATTTCAATATCATATCCCTTGCTTCAAAGGTATTTGCTGCAACTCCCACGACTTCAAGACTTGGATCCGCCCCGAGTCCCGTTACCATGAGATTCGCAAACATCGCCGAATCATCTACTACAAGTACCTTTATTTTTCTCATATCACCGTCCGCCCCCTCTAATCTCTTTTTTTAAAAAGCATTTTATCCCTGAACTTTCCTGAAAATCGAGGGTCTGACATATTCAAGCTGAGTGGCTTCCTTATCAATGTTTTCCGTATTTCCTATGATAAGATATCCGCCTGGTTCAAGTATGTCATAAATCTTGTTTACAAGATTTCTCTTAGTCTCATCCGAGAAGTAAATCATTACATTTCTGAGGAATACACAATGCATCCTGTTCCTGAACGGGAATGGATCCATCAGGTTAAACTTCCTGAACATGACATTCTTTTTAATGTCGTCCTTAACCTCAAAATTGTATTCGTCTATCTGCTTAAAATTAGCCCTCTGCCAGGCAGGCGGCAAAACCTGTATTTTTTCCTTCAGGTAGACACCTTTCACTGCAAAACGCAGTACCTCGCTCGATAAATCAGTTGCAAGAAGGGTTGCATCCCATTTTCCATACTCAAGCCCCAGAAAATCCTTTACAACCATTGCTATTGTATAGGGCTCTTCACCGGATGAGGACGCTCCCGACCATATCCTTATATCGTGTGTATGCCTCTCCTTTTTCGCGATCCATGGCAATATCACATCCCTTAAGAATATAAAATGGTCAGGTTCCCGCCAGAAATAGGTATGGTTGGTCGTAAGGATATTCAGCATGTTTTGAAGTTCATGCCCGCTCCTGTCCTTTTCAACCGCATTGAGATATTCTCCGTAATTTGCATAACCGTTTCTTGCGAGATAATTATCAAGCCTTCCCTGAACTATTACTTTTTTGCTTGCGAGATTAATCCCGTACCTGCTCTCCAAAAATACAACAAGTCTGTTAAATTCAGCATCCGTCATTCATCGTCACTTCCTGTTCCATGATTTCATCTGCTTCTCTATCCTGAAAAAGAGATCCAGAAGATAAGGGTCAAAGGTTTTTTCTCTTTCTTCCTTCATTATGTCAAAGCTTTTTTCCCTGGAATTTCCCTGCGAGGTGTAATAGTCAAATCTGTCCGTTATGCAGACAATCCTGGCCGCAAGTGGTATTTCCTCTCCCTTTAACCCATCAGGTGCTCCGCTTCCATCCCATTTCTCCCTGAAGCTTTTCACCACATCCGCAGCAGCTGCCACGGCTATATTTTTATCGTCTTCCGCAAAAAACACCTTGAAAAGACTGTAATCAATCTCCCTTATGACTCCGGCTATCTCTATTCCGTCCACAAAGGCACCCGATATTGTATTTTCATATTTTTCGGTAAAATTAAGTGCCTGTGCAAGCAGCCTTGAATTAGACGAGACTATCCTGCTCCTGTTCTTTCCGTCACCGCTCGTATAGTTTAGTGCCACGATATTATTGAGGATTCGTCTTTTTTCCTCGTCTATTTTTTTACTCTGCTCGCTTATAACCCGGTTGAGCTTCCTGTTAGTTTCCTGAAGTTCTTTTTTCAGCAGGTGGATATTTAAGTGTGTCGAAACCCTCGCCTTGATCTCCGTTACGTTAAAAGGCTTCTTTATGAAATCAACGCCTCCTATCTCGAAGGCCTTCTCCATCTCGTCTTCACTCTCCGCTGCCGATACGAAAATTACCGGAATGTCCCTTGTGTGGGGATTTTCCTTCAGCATCTGACAGAACTCATATCCGTTTATGTCAGGCATCATTATGTCCAAAAGCACCATATCCGGAAACTGTTCCGTCAGTATGGAAGTTGCCTCCGATGCACTGCTTGCCGTAAGTGTTTCATAGCCTAAATCTATGAGTATGTCCTCAAGCATGCCGATATTTATGATCGCATCATCAACTATGAGTATTGTTGATTTTCTTTCCCCCATCTTCACTCACCCGCCTTCTTTATTGCATAGACGGCATCACTCAGTCCTTCGAGATATTCGCTGCATTTTTCCTTCTTTTCTTTTCTTATATTCATTACAAGCCTTAAAGCTATATCCGAAATTTCCTTTGGCGCATTTACGGTAAGCTTCTTTATATTTTCTGCAAAATCCTCTGCCTTCTGCCAGTTTTCAAGCTCGACGCAGAGAACCGTCTTTTCTATCAGATCCCTCATCATGGCGACATTACGGGCACTTCCGTATTCGGTCATTCCTTCACTTTCTTCCTGCTCCCTGTCAAAGACAAGGGAATTCTTCAGGTCTGCTATCGTAACTTCTTCCGTATCCGCACCTTCATTTTCAACATTCAGGTTAACTGTAAAAATAAAAGTCGAGCCTTTTCCCTTCTCACTCTCAATTTCTATATGACCGCCCATAAGCTCTACTATCTGCTTGCAGACATAAAGCCCTAAGCCCGTTCCGCCGTATTTTCTGGTTATACTTCCGTCTACCTGTGTAAAGCTTTTGAAAAGCTTATCCTTATCCTCCTTCGACATACCTATTCCGGTATCCATTACGAAAAAGGTGAGTTCTATGTCCCTTCCACTCTGTTTTGTTTTATACAGTTCCAACGCTACATGTCCCATCGAAGTGAATTTAAGGGCATTGTTTATGAGATTATTTATAACCTGACTCAGTCTGAACTCATCACCGATAATCTCGTCCGGCACGTTGTCAGCTATATAACTTGTCAGATTCAGTCCTTTCTCATTCGCAACCGAAATCGACATATTTATACAGTTTGATATAAGATTATGCAGGGAAAATTTCTCGGAAACGATTTCCATTTTCCCATTTTCTATCTTTGCATAATCAAGGAGATTGTTTATAATTTTCTCCATGTTTTCACAGCAGTTGAGGACTATATTCATTGTCCTCCGCTTTGAAGCATCATCCTCCTCTGCCTTAAGATTATTGATATGGCCTTTTATTCCATTGACCGGAGTTCTGAGCTCATGTGTAAGATTTGCAACGAACTCATCCTGTGCCTTAAGAACCTCCTGCATATCCTCTTCCATTTTTTTCTTCTGTTTAAGCTGCAGGTCGATGTCACGCATATCTGTCATTATGCATGCACCAAGTGGTTTAGGCGAGATGCCGGTCGAAATGAATACCTTCAACCTTACCGGAAAACAGCTGTGATTTTTCCGGTAGGCATCACCTTTTATCTCCGTTTCGGAGTTCTTTTCTATAAATTCAAAAATGTCTTCATTCTCAGGGAAAAAATTAGGCAGAATATCCTTGATATTTGATTTCAAAGCTTCTATATTGAGTTCATTCTTCCCACTTTGGTTGATAAATCTCACAAGACCCTCTCTGTCAAAAAAACAGATTATCTCGGAGGTTTTGTCAAAGACTGATGTGACTGCAGAAAAGCCGCTCAATCCATTCCCCCCTTTCCCCTCTCAGGCGCACAGGGTTACCCCCATGCGCCTATTTTCATTAAATCTTAAACTCGCTTACGGAGTCATTTATAGCATCTGTTCCGTTTGCAACTGCATCCGCACTGTTCTTAACGTCAACACTCTTTTCAGCAACCTGTTCAGCACTGCCGGCAAGCATATCAAGGGTTGCTGAAACTTCTTCCGAGCTTGCAGACTGCTCTTCTGCGATAGCAGCGACATTCGTAGCTATACCGTTTACCTGTCCCATCGTATTGATCATCTTCTCCATAGTGGTTCCGGTAGCATCGAGATTTCTGAAAATCTCCTCGAAGGTCTTCTCTGCCGTCGATACTGATTCTGTGCTCTTCTTTATTGCCTCGACATTTTCGGTAGACTTCTTCGAAAGTGCGGAGATCTGCTGTGCAATGTCGCCTATGATCGAAGCTATTTCCGTTGTCGCATCCGCGCTGTCGTTAGCAAGCTTTCCTATCTCATCAGCAACTACCGCAAATCCCTTTCCTGCTTCGCCGGCTCTTGCAGCCTCTATTGATGCGTTGAGTGACAGGAGGTTTGTCTGGCTTGCGATGGAATTGATCATTTCGATGATGTCATTGATTTTCTTAGCTGATTCGTCAACCGAGGTAACAGCCACATCGACTTCTCCCATTGATTTTGCAATGGAGGACATACTGTCGGTAACCATTCTCATATCGTTCTGACCTTCTCCTGCCTTACTTACAATCCTCTCCATGATTTCGTTGGTCTCATTACCCTGATTGGTGAGTTCTCCAACCTTGTTTGCAAGATCAGTCGCATCATTCGCAAGTTCGGTTACGGCTTGAGCCATACCATCCATTGTTTCCCTGATCTGGTTCATGGAGTCTGCCTGTTTCCTTGCCTCGGTCGTCATGTCATCAGCTGCTTCCCTGCTGTTTCCGACCTCCTGTGAAAGCTGGCCTGTGACATCCTTCATATTCGAAAGTGTATCCTTCATGTGCCTGATAAACTTACGCATGTTGTGGTTCATGACACCGATTTCGTCATTGCCATGCTCCGGAATTTCTATAGAGAAATTATTGTTCGTAATGCTCATGATATTATCGGTAAGCTTCTTTACAGGCTTTGCAACGATAGAGGAAATGAGCGTTCTCATTATCACTGCAATGATAATTACCATTACAAGCGCCATTACCGAGCAGATTGCCATGAATCTGTTGAGGTTTACTAAAATATCGTTCTGGTCAACAGTTGACACCAGTGTCCAGTTTGTTCCCGGAACATTCTGGAATGAGAGATATATTACAGCTTTATCCGAGGTCATCTTCTGGACGCCTGTGGGATTTCCCTGCATTATACTGTATATTTCCTGAATATAGATATCATCAGCATGTTCTTCAACCGTTGTTCCATTGTATTCGGCATCATAGAAAGAGATTATTGTATTTCCGTCAAAAAGAATGGATTTTCCGCTTCCCATAGGTGTGAGTGAGCTTACATCCTCCATGATCTTTGCAAGCGAAAAGTCCGCCGCTGCAACACCATGTCTTCCGTCATGCGCATTCATTTCCTTTGAAATAGGCACAACCATGGAATTTGTAACCATATCAAAATACGGGCTTCCCACAGCAAAGCTCTTATGTGTCAGTCCGTCCTGATACCAGCCTCTTGTGGTACAGTCATAATCAGCATCGGGTACCCAGCCGCTCGGGTCGATCCAGTCCCCGTTATCAAAACCAATATATATACCGTTTGGCGCACTGTCATTAAAGGTCTTTGAAAGGTCAAGGAAGTTCAGCAGTTCTGTATCATCCGCAAAGTCCTTTGTTTCTACGGTAAGTGACATTGCGTCTGCCGCACCTATGAATTTCTCGATATCGGCACCGAGAAGGTTGGCATTCGTCTTCGCCTCCTGTGTAAGAGCATTCTCCGATATATCAATAATGATAGCTCTTGCCTGTACCGACAAAACAACTATCATAATAATAACGATCGCAGCTATAAGCGGAATCAATATCTTCATCAGTTTTCCGCTTATTGTCTTTGTGGGTGTGTTGTGTGCCGATTCCTTCTTTCCAAATATGCCCATTACATGCCTCCAATCACTGTCTTTCTTAACAACTTTCACGATATGTTCCAATCCATTCCCATTACATTATACAAAAACAATCGGTCAAAATGATGCATGTTTCCCATAAAGAGCAAAATAAATAATAAATTTTTCATAAAATTTGCACAATCACCTATGATTGTTTACAGTTTGAAACAAAAAAGGCCCTTTTACCGGCGGATTTCAAAGCTGCAGCTTTGACTAAATAAAAGGGAGTTTTATAACAGTTTCTATGTTATGATGTTGGGTTCACAAGTGATGTCAGGGATTGTTCCTTGCTTCGCACTCCCACAATCCCACCCAATATTCGTGTTTTCGTGTTGCTTCGCACCACTTCACACCACTTCACACTCATATTGGGGCGGGTCATAAAGTC
>CAJOPI010000383.1 GCA_905236275.1 uncultured Lachnospiraceae bacterium
GCAAAAAGTTTTTTTGCGAATATCTGCCCTGAATACCGTAACATATACAACAGTGAGGAATAAATAAATGTCATACAAAGAACTAAAATTTGACGAAAAATCAGTATTTCTGGTGACGGGAGGTGCCGGCTTCATAGGTTCGAATCTCGTGGAGGCACTACTTAGAATGGGCTACGAGGTCAGATGCCTTGATAACCTTTCGACAGGAAAACAGTCAAACGTAGACCTCTTCATAGATAATCCGAAATACACCTTCATAAAAGGAGATATAAGAGACTTAGATAGCTGCATGGAAGCCTGTAAGGGTGTTGATTACGTAATGAACGAGGCGGCGTGGGGAAGCGTCCCGAGAAGTATAGAAATGCCGCTCTTCTATGAAGAGGTAAATATTCGAGGAACCTTAAATATGATGGAGGCGGCAAGACAGAATAAAGTAAAAAAATTCGTCTATGCCTCCAGCTCCTCTGTATATGGAGACCATCCCGTGCTGCCGAAGACAGAAGGACAGGAAGGAAACCTCCTTTCACCTTATGCGCTCACAAAAAGAGTCGATGAAGAATATGGAAAACTATACTATAAGCTTTATGGACTCGATACCTACGGACTCAGATACTTCAACGTCTTTGGACGCAGACAGGACCCCGATGGTGCTTATGCGGCGGTTATTCCGAAATTTATAAAACAGCTCATGAATGATGAGACACCGACAATAAATGGTGATGGAAAACAGAGCAGGGACTTTACCTATATAGAAAATGTCATAGAGGCGAACCTGAAAGCCTGTCTTGCACCCCATGAGGCGGCAGGCGAGGCTTATAACGTGGCATATGGCGGCAGGGAATACCTCGTTGATATTTATTATGAGCTGACAAAGGCTCTGGGGAAAGATATAGAACCTAATTACGGACCGGACAGGGCGGGAGATATCAAGCATAGCAATGCCGATATTTCCAAGGCAAAGAGGCTCCTTAATTATAATCCTGACTACAGCTTCGAGCGCGGTATCAAAGAGGCGATAGACTGGTACAAAAATAATTTGTGATGGCATGAATATTTTTTGGAGAGCATTTCAAAAAAATATAGTTAATATATCAGCTGCTGTGATAATTCTCTTCCTTATCCTGTCGCTTTTAAGGATAAGAGAGCAGGCACCCGACGGCAGTATCAGGATAAATGAGCTCTGCAGTGAAAACCTTGCTTCTCTTTATGACGAAAACGGGGAACATCCCGACTGGATAGAAATCTATAATTCGTCGGAGAACGAGGTGGATCTTTCGGGCTGGTATCTGTCCGATTCCGAGAGCAGGCTTGATAAATGGGAATTTCCGGAGGGAACGACAATATCAGCGAACGGATATCTGACGGTTTATGCTGACTCCTCGAAGGAGCCTGAGCCGGACTATGATGAGAGCCTTAGTGCCACGAATTTTATCATGACCGGAAAGGCACTGACGGTCAGAGATAACGGAAAACATCTTAATTTTTCACTTTCGGGAAAAGGCGAGAGTGTATATCTTTCAGATAAGAATAAGGTGCTTTGGGATTCGGTGGAAATACCCACGCTTAAATATGATACGAGCTGGGCGAGGATACCGGACGGAAGGGGAACTTTTTCGAGGCGGACAACGACTCCCGGAGAGTCTAACGAGGATTCCTCGGAGGTAAAGCTTCCGACACTTGCAGAACCGGTTTTTTCCTATGAGAGCGGTTTTTATGAGGAGGAGTTTGAACTTGAACTGAAGGCTTCGGAGGGAGAGACCATCAGGTATACTCTTGATGGCTCCGTTCCCGATGAGAATTCGCCTGAATATACGGAAGCTTTGAGGATAAAGGACAGGAGCGCGGAAGACAATATTTACTCTGCCCTGTCAGAGATTTCGGTAGAGCTTTTAAGCTATATTAATTTCAGGTATAAGCTGCCGGAAAGTCCGGTTGATAAATGCAATATAGTACGTGCCGCCGCATTCGGTGCGGACGGTCAGGTTTCAGAGACCGTCACGAAGGTGTTTTTTGTGGGCTTTGACAAAAAAGAAGGATATGACGGTATTGGGGTGATATCGCTGGTATCTGACCCGGAAGGACTGTTTGATTACGAAAAGGGTAATTTCGTCATCGGAAAAATGGGTGTGGAAAGCTTCAGGGAAAAGCTTGCTTTAAGTGAAAATGCGCTTAAATATATTGAAGCACATCCGGAGACCCCTACTGACGGAACTGTCAGCATAAATGGAGTCAGAATGAACGAATATCTTGACTTCAACTATGTGCAGAAGGGCACGTCATGGGAGAGAGAAGCCGAGATTACGGCATTTGATGAAAATCATGAGATTGAGTATGACGCAAATGTCGGCATAAGGGTGAAGGGACATAGGACGAGAAATTTCGTAAAGAAAAGCCTGAATCTTTATGCGCGCGATATCTATGGGACAAAGAG
Source organism: uncultured Lachnospiraceae bacterium (assembly GCA_905236275.1). Taxonomy (GTDB): domain Bacteria; phylum Bacillota; class Clostridia; order Lachnospirales; family Lachnospiraceae; genus NK4A144. The sequence goes on from CAJOPI010000383.1 coordinate 2,432, forward strand.
CCTTGCCGGTCTCGGGGGAATGGAAAAGTCTTATTCGAGAGCGAGCCTTTTTTCGGGCGGAAATGACATGATGACCTTCCTTAAGGATGAGCTTGCGACAGAGCTTTTCGAAGGGCTTGAGTTTGCCTCGGTGGGCTATTCAAAACCCTATCATCTATTTCTTGACGGTGAATACTGGGGGATTTACAGAGTAGGGGATAAACTTGGAAGCGAATGGCTTGCGGATATCTATGGACTTGATAAGGAAAATACGGCCGTCGTGAAAAACAGCCTTCTCGCAGACGGAGGAGACGGAGCCGCGGAGGTATGGGCAGAGCTTCAGAATTTCGTGCGCCATGCGGATTTCGGTCTGGACGACGATTATGAAAAGGTTAACGCGATAATGGATATGGACAGTCTTATGGAATATTTCGCAGTGCGGATATTTATCGATGAAGGTATGGACTGGCCGAATACAAATACGGCATTGTGGCGTGCAATTGGGGCGGATGGTTCAGCTTTCGGAGACGGAAAATGGCGCTGGATAAACTTTGATAACAATGCTAATTTTGACTACTCATCCATAAGCGCCAACACAATAGCAAAGGCGAGATACGGAACTAACAGCTACAGCAGGGATGAACTTTTTGCGAAGCTTATGGAGAATGAGCAGTTCAGAAATGATTTTTACAAAAAGTTTCTGGAAATCTCAGATACCGTTTTTGATCCCGATAAAACGGTTGTAAAGCTTGATGCACTGGCGGAAGAGCTGCGTCCTTATGTCGAAAAAGATTATAAACGTTTCTTCGGAGATGATTATTCGGTAGAAGATTTTGATGAAAAAATCGACGATATGCGGAAATTTCTTTATGAGAGGGCACAGTACATAGAAGAATTCGTAAGAATAGAATGCGAGGGATAGACGGGGGTTAAATCCAGCCCCCGTCTAAATTTATTATCTGACCGGTCAGGTAATTGCTTGTGTTTACAAGCAGTGAAACAAGGTCTGCTACATCGGCTGGAGTACCAATGCGCGAAGCGGGAATCTCGTCGATGAGGTCATTTCGTTCATCGTCGCTGAAGCACTTATTCATGTCAGTGTCAATGACTCCGCAGGCTATGGCATTGACCTGGATATTGCTTGGTGCAAGTTCTTTGGCGAGTGCGCGGGTAAATGCATTAATGCCGCCCTTTGATGCGGAATAGGCAACCTCTGTGGAGGAACCGACCACACCCCATACGGAGGAAATGTTGATTATCCGTCCTGAGTGTGAGCGCAGCATTTTCGGTATCGCCGCATGACAGACGTTATAAAGTGAGGTAAGGTTCGTCCGGATGATCTTGTCCCAGTCTGCGGGCGAAAGATCCTGCAGAAGTCCGATTTTCGAAATTCCGGCATTGTTGACCACTACATCTATCTCCGGCATTTCAGCTATTACGCTTTCAATGAAAGAATAATCTCCGACATCGCCGGCATAGTGCTTTCCCGGCAATTCCGAAAGGTCATTCACGTTTTTGTGTGAGACAAGATAAAGCTCATAGCCCTCATCTGCGAGCCTTCGGGCTATTCCGTTTCCGATGCCCCTTGATGCACCGGTTATAAAGGCGGTTTTGGCCATCTGATCACTCCTTCGGTCAATTAATAGTTTATGAACAATTCCTTATTCAAAGGTGTCTGATAATCATTTTAAAGGATTGGCATTGAAAAGACAGTAGCAAATGTGAAAGAAATTGTTTTTTATTTAATACAGATTGACAATATACGCTTGTAGTGGTAATATTTTGTTTGTGTGTAATAATTCTGTAATAAAAATGTGTATTTTTTGAAAGACAATTCCGGCCGTTGATTTGCGGCTTGTAGATTCAAGAACGGCGGAAACACATTAAAGAAACAAATCAGGAGTAAAATATTTCAAAAATGAAGAGAAAGAATGTGTATAAGCTTACTGCATGCTGCATCGTAGGGGCGATGCTGGTAAGCGGGGGAAGCAGTCTGTTAACTGAGGCTTCGACAACTAAAGCGTTGCTGCCGGCAGCAGGTATAGCAAGGGCTTTTGGTGAAGGACTCGGTGTTGATGAGAGCAAGAGCGTACTTTTGGCATCGGCACAGTTAGGGGATATTGAAAAACCTGAAGAATCCGAGGAGTCAGAAGAGGCTGAAGAAGCGGAAATAAAATCAGAAGACAAGGATGATAAGGAAGAAAAGGAAGAGGACAGCAAGGAAGAGAAGGCTGAGGATGCTTCCGAAGAGAGCTCTTCCGCATCTACCCTTGAAGAACTTCCTTCAGCCGGCGCCGGCAATATGGAGTCTGATTCAACAACGGCTTCAGAAGAGGAAGAAAAGGACGACAGTGATGATAGTTCGTCAAAGAAACCTTCAACAACGGTTTCGTCAGGCTCTGTTGAGAACATTTCAGCAGGTGCGGGAACAGCGGTTGAGACAAACGGTGATGAGGGTGATATGAACCTTGTTGATGCTGTTACTGCCGCAGAGAGCGGAGCAGTAGAGGAAGAGTTTGACGATCTTGTTATCGCACAGGTTGACAATTATGTCTATGTCCGTTCAGAGGCTTCAGAGGATAGTGAATATACCGGTAAGCTCTATAACAATTCGGTAGGTAACAAGCTTTCCGTAAGTGGTGACTGGATTAAGATCAAGTCAGGAAATACCGAGGGTTATGTTAAATCCTCATATGTTGTTACGGGTGATGAGGCCGAAGACCTTGCCAAAAAGGTAGGAAGCAGGAATGCAGAGGTTCTAACCACGACACTTTATGTAAGGTCGGATGCATCTAAGGAAGCCGAGGTTATCGGAATGGTTCCGATGGGTGACGTGCTTTCGGTTATAGATGAGGATCATGAAGGCTGGGCCAAGGTTTCTGTCGAAGAAGGTGAAGGCTATGTCAGCGACGAGTTTGTAAAGATTTATACAGATTTCGTTCGCGCAGAGTCCAAGGCAGAGGAAGAAGCCCGTCTCGAAAGAGAAGAGAGAGAAAGAGAAGAAGCAAGGAAGGCGGCAGAGGCTGCAAGAAAGGCTGAAGAGGCTGCAAAGGCTAAATCAAGCAAGAATAGCAAGAGCAGCAAGAGTTCTTCCACAGGTAAGACTTCAGGCGGAAGCTCCTCCTCAGGCGGTGGTTCCAATTACTCGGCTTCGGGAAGCGGTTCAGGAGCAGCAGTTGCCAACTATGCTCTTCAGTTTGTCGGCAATCCTTATGTATATGGCGGTTCTTCACTTACAAACGGAACTGACTGTTCAGGATTCGTTATGAGTGTTTACAGGAAGTTTGGTATCTCACTTCCTCACAGCTCAGGTGGAGACAGGTCTGTAGGATATGCCGTAAGCGGCGGACTTGCAAATGCTCAGGCAGGTGATATCGTATGTTACTCAGGTCACGTAGGTATCTACATCGGAGGCGGACAGATCGTACATGCTTCCACAGCTAAGACCGGTATCAAGGTTTCGAGTGCAAACTACAGGTCAGCAGTTGCTGTAAGACGTATTTTCTAAGAAATGCAATAAAGATAACAAAAAAGCGTAACGTCTGTAATGACGTTACGCTTTTTTGTTATTCAGCTGTCAAAAGATACGCATCTGCATAATAGGCTTTATAAAGAAGCTCTGCATTTTTGAGCTTCGAATTGTATTTTTGCAGGTATTCCACACATTCTTCCAAGGTTCGCTTTTCAGGGACATAGATAACCAGTTCTCCAGCTGTGGAAATGCGCTCGTCAATATCCTCGTCGGAGCTCATGTGGATACGGTAAAAGCCCTTGTATTTCATTAGCTCGAAGAAATTCTCTTCGGGGTTGCTGACGGTGAAAAGTACACAGTAATCGTCCGAGTATCTGGCGGCAGTTTCCTGCATTATCGCCTTATTTACGTCATAGAGCCCGCCGCGGATTTCAGTCAGCAGGCTGAGCGAGAATAAAAGCAGTAAGCTGAGATAGCCTACAGGCTTTGCCCTGAATATAAATTCGATCATGGGGCGGATTAAGATCAGGGCGGTTATTATCAGCGGCGCATAGACCGGTGAGAGATAGCGTACTGTAAGGTGTGGCGTTGTGGCTGATATAGTCACGAAATACATAAATGCCGCCCATACCGTCAGGCCGAAGCCGCTTATATGCAGGTCAGCCAAAAGGGCGGAAGGCTCCCTTACGGCGAATTTTCTCCAGATATAAAACATGAATATTACGATTATAAGCCATTTAAGTCTGCCGTTAAAGAGCTCAAGATTTACCAGTATAAACATCTGATATACGCGCTTTAATAATTCAAGAGGGCTGCCGAGCTCGAAGGAAGCTGTTGCCGAATGGCTCTTTGTCATCTGCCATATTATGGAGGGGAAGAGGGCAACTACCGCAATTCCTGAAATAATATAGGCAGCAGCATGATACAGGGCAGTTTTATAACGCTTATATCTGATGGAAAGAAGCTCAAAGAAAAAGGCAGCATAAAAGGCAAAGACAATAAAATAATACTGCGTTAAGGTGCCGAAAACAGCAGTTATGATAAGGACAGCAAAATCTTTAAGGCTGATATCACCCGTCTTTATTTTTTTCAGAAGCCTGATGTAGAGAAATAAAAGGCCTAAGGTGGATGCCATAAGCATGACATACATTCTCAGATAGTCGGAGATATTTATAAAAGCACCAAGACAGGCAAAAACAAGGGCTGAAAATACGGCAAAGCTCTTGGAGGAGGTCAGCTCGTTTACGATAAGGTAAATGCTGACTAAAACAAATATCCCGAATATTATATTTATCGCAAGGGCGTACCAGACGGAAAATACACCCGGAAAGAACGATGAAAACGTGTGCAGGAAAAAGAGAAAAAGCGGCGGGTGCGGGTCGTAGGAGGTATTCTTCACGACATTTGCGTAGTCAAAGCGTTCGCCGGCGGATACGGTTATGGCGTTCAAAATGTCGGATGCATCATACATGGTCCTGTCTGACAGGTCGAAGCGCACGCCCTTGTTTGGACTGTGATAGTTGGCTGCAGTGTAGGATAATACCTCATCCTCGTAGAGATAGACCTTATAATGCCCGAAAAGGAGCATTATAAGGGTATATATCAGTAGAACCCATATAAGCGGGTGTATTCGCGAGTTGATTTTTTCGATTAAATTCTTCATTTCAGTCTTTTGTCTTTTCCTTTACTCTCATGTCTCTTGTTACTATGGTGTGCTGGTCAACTTTCTCGCCGGTATCCATATCATACCAGTATTTGAAATCATCGTCTTCCGAGTCTTCGTCGGCATCCTCGTCAGAGCCGCCGATATCCTCCGAAGAGCCCCGTCCTTCACTTTCGGGAATGGTGTCTTCGTTGTCATTTCCCCAAGGAAGCCAGCCGATTTCGTTTCCGTCTAAAACTCCGACCTCCGTTGCGTCCCTGTCGTCGTCCTCATAGAAGTAAACAACGTGGAGAGGCGTATCGTAGAGCCAGACCTTATTTAATATATCACGCCTGTAGGCGAGAAGTGAGCTTACGGTTTCTGTGTCGGC